>JBCBSY010000245.1:0-4040 GCA_039818925.1 Pseudomonadota bacterium
TGGCATGTTTGATCGAAAAGACGCGCTCAATCTCGACGGCTTTGATGGGTCGGGCGCCGACTGGTTGGAGCAATACAAGCCCTATATCAATAATGGTCGCACTGTCGTCACGAGCCCGCACAAGGTCTACGGCCCGGACAGCAACGACCTTGTGCTTCAACTGCGTAAAGCGGGAATAAACAAAGTCATTCTGGCGGGTATGTCGTCAAACCTGTGCACTGAATCGCACATGCGCGCACTGATTGAAAACGGTTTTGAAGTCATGGTTGTCACCGATGCAACCGCCGGCGCGATCACTGAACACTATAACGGATATGCAGCGTCGCTTGTTAACTTCCGCATGATCGCAAGCGCCGTCAACAACACTAGCAACACCGTCGAGGCAATAAGAGCCGCTTACGGCCAGTAGCCCCTGGGGCCGTTCGCCCTCCCCCCGCGGCGGGCGGTCCAAACCGGCGCCCGGCTGGCGCTTCCCCCAACCTCCCTCGCCGGCCGGGCGTCCCTTCGATCCGGAAAGCCGCGATAGTCTACCGTTACTCAGTTTAAGGACGGTTTTCCAACTCTACCAGGCTCCTCCTCACAAAGCCTGATCACCAACGCCTAACCCTGAAGAAAGGACCATATCATGACCCACTCACTGAAAATCACCGCCGCTGCATTCGCCATCGCCTGCGCCGCGCCGTTATCGGCCTTCGCAGCCGACGAACACAATGTTTCAAGCGGCGTGACGACCGCTGGCGTACCGCTCGGCCTGCATGGCGTTGACGCAGTCACACTCGCCACGCTGAACGCCGTAGCCGAGGGCGACGCCGCGCATACGGTTGTCCACGACGGCGTCGCCTATTATTTCGCCTCCGCCGAGTCAGCGCGCCGATTTAAGGCGGCGCCGGCGCAATATGCGCCGCAATATGGCGGGTTTTGCGCCTATGCCGTTGCGCTTGGCAAAAAATTCGACGGCGATCCGAACTTTGCGGATATCGTCGACGGCAAGCTCTATCTTTTCGTGAATGCGAAAATCTTCAAAAAATACAAGAAGGACTCACGGCGCATCCTCGAAAGAGCCGAAAATACGTGGCCGTCAATTGAACATGTCGCCGTCAAAGACCTCTAGGACGCGGGGACGGTTGCGCAATCAGGCGCCGCCGTCCCGCTCCATCTTGAGATGAGAGTCAAAAGAAAAGGAAGCAACCATCATGCGCCCGCCACTGCCGCCATTTACCGAACAAACCGCCCGCGAAAAAGTCCAAGCCGCTGAAGACGCCTGGAATACACGCGACCCGCATAGAGTAAGCCTTGCGTATACGGAGGATTCCGAATGGCGCAATCGCGATGAGTTTCTTCACGGGCGCACAGAAATCAAAGCCTTTCTCGAACGAAAATGGGCAAAAGAACTTGATTACAAACTGAGGAAAGAATTCTGGGCGTTTACCGACAACCGCATTGCCGTTCGTTTTGAATATGAATGGCGCGACGCACGCGGCCAATGGTTTCGCAGCTATGGCAATGAAATGTGGGCGTTCGCCCCCGACGGGCTCATGCGCCAACGCTTCGCCAGCATTAATGACGCGCCCATTCAAGACGCCGATCGCCGGCTTTTGTAAACCTATCTCCAAATCCCTTTCCCGCTCCCTGGCAAGCTGAGCCGGGACCACATCTCGTCAACACGGCTGATCACGTCCTCATCCATGCGAATTTCTTCGCCCCATTCGCGCTTGGTTTCCGGGGCCAGCTTGTCGGTCGCGTCGAGGCCAATCTTAGAACCAAGCGAGGCTTCAGGGCTGGCGAAATCGAGATAATCAATCGGCGTGTTCTCGATTAATGTGATGTCGCGCGCCGGATCCATCTTGGTGGAAATCGCCCACATCACGTCTTTCCAGTCACGCGCATTGATGTCGTCATCAACGACGATGATCCATTTGGTGTACATGAACTGGCGGAGATAGGACCATGCGCCCATCATCACCCGCTTGGCGTGACCGGGATAGGCTTTCTTCATGCTGATCACGGCGATGCGGTAGGAACACCCCTCCGGCGGCAACCAGAAATCGGTGATCTCCGGGAATTGCTGTTGCAGGAGCGGGATAAAAACCTCGTTCAGCGCTTCGCCCAGAACGCTTGGCTCATCCGGCGGGCGGCCCGTGAAAGTCGAAAGGTAAATCGGATCCTTGCGATGTGTGATCGCCGTGATGGTGAAGACCGGAAAGCGCTCGACCGAATTATAGTAACCCGTATGGTCTCCATACGGACCTTCGTCCGCGTAATCGTCGAGCGACACATACCCCTCCAGAACGATTTCGGCTTCTGCCGGCACTTTCAAAGGAACAGTCTTGCAATCGACCAACTCCGCTTTCTTGCCGCGCATCAGTCCTGCAAAATGATACTCCGACAAGGTGTCGGGCACCGGCGTTACGGCGGCGAGGATCGTTCCCGGGTCGGCGCCAAGCACCGCGGCCGCGGGAAGCGGTTCTGACTTTTCGCGTCCCCAGCGCTGATGGTGCTGCGCGCCGCCGCGATGTTTCAGCCAGCGCATGATAGTTTTGTCGCGTCCGAGCTTTTGCATCCGATAGATGCCGAGATTGAAATCGTCTTCCCGCTTCGACGACGGCCCCTTGGTCACCACCAGCGGCCAAGTGATCAGCGGCGCCGGCTCGCCCGGCCAGCAGGTCTGGATCGGCAAGGCGTCGAGATTGATCTCGTCCCCGGTCTTCACCACTTGCTGACACGGCGCGCCCCAGTCCCGACTGGCCGGCTTCATGGCCATGACGGTCTTGGCAAGCGGCAACATCGCAATCGCGTCCTTCAACCCGCCCGGCGGTTCCGGCTGGCGCAGGAACGCCAGCAGTTCGCCTACCTCGCGCAAGTCCTCGCCAGTAGCCCGCGCCTTGCCGTCGAGCGTCACCCCCATCGCGACACGTTTCACCGTGCCGAAAAGATTGACCAAGACCGGCATGGGAGAAATTGAGCCGTCGTCCATCACTGGCTGCTCAAAAAGGACGGCGGGCCCTTCCTCGGCCAACAGCCGCGTTTGAATCTCGGTCATCTCCAGTTTGACGGAAACCGGCTCGGCGACGCGGCGCAGCTCGCCCGCTGCTTCAAGTCGTTCAATGAAATCTCGTAAGGAAGAATAGGCCATATCCGCTTCATAGCAGATGAGGCGCCCAATGGATCAGGCGAAACGCCGCGCTGCCGCCGCCGACGCTCCGAGTCGCGATTCGGCGCCATTCCTTACTGAAATGTGAGCGCCGTCCTTAACGCTATTTTCGCTTTGCCCCTTTACGGTGCCCCTGCCGGATCATATTTTACGGTCAGCTGCGCAAATGATGCGCCGCAAAACCGTATCAGCCGCCTGGTTTGCGTCGCCCAACGGGTTTTGGGCTAGTTCGTAACGGGTATCGGGGAGACCATTCGGCATGTTGCCGATCGTGCATCAAGTGTTCGGGTCTATTCTGGTGGTTGCAGGGCTTATTCTCCTGCCGCTGCCGATCCCGTTCGGCCTGATCTTGTTGACCATCGGTTTCGCGCTTCTTGCCCCCTACATTCCCGCGGTTCAGCGGCTGATTCGCCTGATGCGCGGGAAATGGCCAAGTCTCGACCGGAATCTGCGCCGCTATCGCGACCGTTTCCCGCCGGTGATCAAAAAAACCATCGACAAGACCCACCCCTTTACTTCTCCCGCAGAATAGCGCGGCGATCTATCCCAGCTTGGAAAAGTCCGGCTTGCGCTTTTGCATGAAAGCCATGCCGGCTTCCTGAAACTCCGTCGATTTCAGCTGCGCGGCGAAATGCGCGCCCTCTTCTTTCATGCGTTTGACAATGGCGTCGCGATCGCCCGTCATCACGGCCACCGGACAGCGCACCCGCCCCAGCACCGGCGCCAGGTCATGCGCGGCATAGTCGGCCAGCGCAATCGGGAACCGGTGATCGTAGTACGCAATCGCCAGGCGCGCAGCCGTGTCGTCGTAGGTCAGCTGCAGTCGGCCGCCGGCCAGCGCGTCGGCGTAGTTTTCGCCAAGGAAGGGCGCGAGCACCTTGTTGCGCAG
>JBCBSY010000246.1:0-4039 GCA_039818925.1 Pseudomonadota bacterium
GTCTCCGGCAGCCGATAGAGCGCATAGACAGCGAAGGCCGCGCTATAAATCATCAGTGCAATGAAGATCCATCGCCACGGCGCGAAAAAAAGGATAATCTGGCCGATGCCGGGCGCCAAAATAGGCGCCGCCATGAAGATTGTGATCGCCAGCGACATGACTTCGGCCATGCGCCGGCCGGAACATTGATCCCGCACTGTCGCCAACGCTGACACGCGGGCTCCCGCCGTCGCCATGCCCTGAAAAGCGCGTGCCGCCAGCAGCATCGTGAAGGATGCTGCAAAAACGCTGAGTAAAGAACACAGGATGTAGGCGCCGAGCGACCAAAGCAGCACTTTTTTGCGGCCGAAGCGCTCGACAATAGGTCCAAAGAAAAGTTGGGCGACGCCGTTGGCGATGACATAAACGACAATGATCAATTGCCGGTCATTGGCGTGTGCGGCGCCAAGTTCGTCACCGATAATGCCAAGCGCGGGCAGCATGATGTCGACCGCAAGCGCGTTCAGCGCCATCGCCGCAGCGGTGATGGCGACCAGTTCTGCAAAAGCAAGGCGTAGTTTCGGGGCGGCGGTCATGCGCCGGGGTTACGCCGGGGACGGGACTTTGGCAATAAGCCTGCAGTGGGGTGCGTCAGCTAGTCGTCTGCGCCAATCGCTGCGAGCGCGCGTTCGCGATCGGACTGCGAATTCATGGCGCGCGCTGACATCTCATAAGCCATGCGCAGTCTTGCTTCCGCGCGGGCCCTGTTCGCAAAGCTTTCCAGCGCGATGCGGCGGTCGTGATTACTTTCGATGTCAGTGGTTGCGTTGATCAGCGCGATCACGACGTCAGTTGAAATGTCATCCAGTTCCGCCACTTCCGCCAGAACGATGCGCTTGTCATGATCGGAGTCCAAAGCGCCAAAAGCCCGGATCCACGCTGCGGACGAGACTTCGTCCTGACCCAGAAAAGCTCCTGCCTCGCTGAGCAGAAGCCGCAGGTCATGATCGCTCTCGATTTTGTTGCTGACCGTTTCCAAAAGTTGCGCGGCGTTTTCCGCGGTCAGGTTTTCCTGTTCAAGAAGCGCTTCACCTGACCGGCGCAGGTCGTGATCACTGTCGATATGCGTAAGAAGCCCGATCGCGAGCGGCAGGGCGTCCGCGCCGAGCGGGTGATCCGCAACGCTTTCAATCAGGCGGCGCAAATCATAGTCGCTTTCGATCCGATTTGCGGCTTCCAGAATCAGCGGTGCTTGATCCGCCCGGATCGTTTCGTTTTCGACAATGGCGCTTAGCGCCAGGCGAAGATCATGATCGCCTTCAATTTGTTTGACGATTTCAAGCAGCGCGCTCAACTCCTCAGTGCTGAGGTCCGCCTGCTCGGTTAACTCTGCCGTATAGCGCTGGCGCGCATGATCGCCATAGACTTCGTCGATCAGGTTGATGACTTCTGCCGGACCGCCATTTCGCAACAGGATTGCAACACGCTCTTCCGCCTTGACGCCGCTGGCGCCAAGAAAAGAGGCAAGGACGGATTGGATCGCTTCTTGTGTTTCCGGACCGCTTTCCTGTTCTTCGCCGTCAAGATAGTAAATCCGTTCGACGTCATCGCCGTCCCTGTCAAAGACAACGCGCTCCTTGACGCCGTTTTTCTCGCGCTTGATGTCGAGCTTGCGCTCAAGGCTGGCGATATCGTCGCCATCGCTGTTCAGTTCATAGTCGCCCCGCCAATTCGCGGTGATTTCGAAATCTTCAAGCCGAAGGGAAAACTCTCCGCGATCGCCACTGACGATATGGCGCACGCCGTCCCCATGCTCCGCGGCGATTCCGGCTGAGCCCGAGCCGTTGCTGTAAACAACGCCGTAAATGGCGGCCAGCACGATCGCGCCCGCCACCAGGGCGCCAAGTGATCTGAGGCGGTTCATACGCCGGGTCCTGCTGTCATGACCGGCTTATAATAAAGGGCCGCTGCGCGGAATGCCAATAGATTCAAGCCTATTCTAGACCAACCGCCGCGCATGCAAGATAATCCGAGCTGCGCATCTCAATCAGGCGCGAGGCGGTGCGCGCAAACTCAAAGTTGCCATGTCCTTCCGTGTAGAGGGCTGCAGGCTCTCCATCAGCGGAACAAACCAGCTTGATGCGAGCGTCATAGAGCGTATCGATCAAGGTCGAAAAGCGTTTTGCTTCATTGCGCTTTTCCGGCCCCATGATCGGGATGTGATCCAGAAATATCGATCCATAGCGCCGCGACAGGGCGAGGTAGTCTTCGGCGCCACGGGCCGTTTCGCATAGATCCGCGAAACTGAACCGGGCGGCGCCGCGGGCCGCGCGCGGCACGATGAGCTTGCGGCCTTTGACGTTGACTTTTTCGCGCCGCTCATGGGCGCCGCTGAGCATTCGCGCCCAGGCCGCGTCCATCGCTGCGTCCGCTTCCGGTCCGAGCGGCGAATAATAAACCGGCGCCGCCGTTAGCTTCGCCAGTCGATAATCCTTGGCCGCCTGAATTTCCAGAATGTCCAGCTGTCCTTTTAGAAGTTCGATAAACGGTACGAAAAGCTGCCGGTTCAGCCCATCCTTATAAAGATCATCGGGCGCCCGGTTGGAAGTGGCGACCGTGACAACGCCCTGATCGAACAGCGCCGTGAATAACCGCCCGAGGATCATGGCGTCAGCGATATCGGTGACGTGAAATTCATCGAAGCACAAAAGCAGCGCGTCTTCGGCGACGTCATGGGCGACCGGGGGCATCGGATCGTCCGGCGCGTTCCGGTTATAAGCCTTGTGGCGACGTTTTTCGGCGTCATCGCATGCGCGCCAGGCGGCGATGCGATCGTGAATCTCGGCCATGAATTCGTGAAAATGAACCCGGCGTTTGCGGGGGTGGGCCGTGTTGTTGAAAAACAGATCCATCAGCAGCGTTTTGCCGCGGCCCACATCGCCCCAAAGATAGAGGCCCTTTGGCGCGGTTTTTCCGCCGCCAAACCAGCCGCGTTTCGGACCGCGATAGCCCTTGAGCGCCTCGTGCAAAGCCTGCAGCCGGTCCGCCGCTTCTTCCTGGGCCGGATCGGGTGAGAGCGCGCCCTCTTCAACAAGCGCTTGATATCGCGGGCGCGGCCCCTTGGTCATAAACGCGCTATAGCTTGGTTAGCCCTGTGCGTCACGAGGGCTGAACATGTAGGCGCCGGCGGCGACGGCCAGGGCCGCACCCGCTAGTTGCGCCATGACAAAGCCGGGCGCATTCGCCAGGGTGATCCCGGCGAAACTGTCCGTGAAAATGCGCGCGATTGTGACCGCCGGATTGGCGAACGCGGTCGACGACGTGAACCAGTACCCGGCGGAGATGAAAAGTCCGACCGCCAAGGCGACATGCTCAGGTCTGAAGCGCACACAGCCGAGGATGGTCAGCATCAGCCCAAATGCTGCAATCGCTTCGCCAAGCAGCTGACCAGCGCCGGTTCTTGCTTTGGCGCTAAACTGAAAGATTTCAAGATCAAACATCGCATGGGCGACAACAACGCCGAACAGCCCGCCCGCGACTTGCGCGGCGACATAGGCGGCGGCGCGCTTGCCGGTGATCGCGCGTTGAAGAAAGAACCCAAGCGTTACGGCGGGGTTGAGATGCGCGCCGGAGACCGGACCAAATATCGTGATCAAAACCACAAGGCCGGCGCCGGTGGCGAGTGTATTGGCGAGAAGCGCAATGCCGACATTGCCGCCGGCGAGCGCCTCTCCCATGATCCCGGAGCCGACGACGATCGCCAAAAGAAAGGCGGTTCCAAGCGCCTCAGCGATCAGCTTTTGCGGATCCGAAAAAGTCATTTTGGCTCTTTCAGAAAAGCGTCGATCCTCGTGCGAATGTCATTGAAAACAGATTCGAAGACGGCGCGTTTATCTTCGTCCGTTCCCGCTGCAGCGGCGGGGTCGGGAAAGCTCCAATGCAATTTGTGGGGCGATTGCCCGTTTTGTGTCGGCCAGATCGGGCAGGTTTCACTTGCGGCATTGTCACAGACCGTGATGACCACATCCATGACCGGCGCGCCGGGCTTAGCGAATTCGTC
>JBCBSY010000247.1:0-3994 GCA_039818925.1 Pseudomonadota bacterium
CTCAAGGCGCGATGCTCCTGACCGGCCCGCTCGCGGGCTTCTTTGCGCCGGAAAGTCAGCGCGTTGTGGTCGAGGCGCTGGCGTGGCGCAATATAGACTTTTCCGGCCTTCTTGCATGGGGGCTCAAAGACGAAGAGCCGCCGGTCTCCGAAGCGCGCCTGATCGATCTGGGAACCATGCAAGCAACTGGCATGGAAACCTATGTGAATGGAAAACGCGCCGTGACGGTTGCGGAAACGTCCATGACGGCCGGCGAATTCACCTGGCTCATGCCGTCCAACCTGCAGTTTGATTCCAAGGGCGCGGTTTACGACTTTACAGCGTATGTTCCGGAGACGGAAGAAGCGGCGCTCACTGTGTTGCAGGAGCGCGGACTGGATAACGTCAAAGGCGATGGCAGCGCGGCGTGGGTTTGGAACGCAGAGACTGGCGTCGTCGATCTGGATTACGTCGCCAATATGGAAAAATTCGCGAGTTTCAACGCTGATGTCGGGTTTACGGGGGTGAAGCTTGATGACATTGAAACGGCGATGAATGATGGCGGCGCCGCTGGTTTGTTGTCCAACGGCGCCTTCCGCAATTTCTCGTTGACGCTTGATGACGAAGAAGCGCTGGACGCGGTGTTTGCGCTGGCGGCGTTGCAAATGGGCGGCACGGGGGAAGATTTGCGGGCGTCTGTGCCGGCGATGATCCGCCTGATGGGCGCTCAGGCGGCGCAGATGAACCCGCGCATGACCGATTACATCAATGCGATGGCGGAATTTGTGTCTGAGGGCGGCTCTCTCCGGATCAGCGCCGAGCCCGCAGAACCGGTAAGTTTCAGTGCGTTGCAGGCCAATAGCGCGACCGCGCCGCAAACCTTGCCGGATGTGGTGAACCTGACCGTGACGCACAAGCCATAAGCGGTTAGGATTGAATTCGGCGCCTTGCGTGGGGCAGGGCGCCGTTGCCTGCAGCGCCGGACCGGCGCCTTCAGCGGGAAAATGTGGGAGGGGATGTTGATCAATTCACGTCATTTACGGCCTGTACGGAATATTTTCCTGGCGTCGGCCGCTATTGTCGGGCTTCATGCCTGCGCGACCGCGCCGACGCAGACATTGACGCCGGATCAGCTCCTGACCGCACCATATGCCCTGCGGGGCGGTGCGCCCTTTGACGTTGATGCGATGCTGGCGGCGATGCCCGACTGGTTGATTGTCGAACATGGCGGCGCGCGCTTTGACGAAGCACTTGGCGCAATGGTGATTAGCGATCTGCGGTTTGCGCTCAGTTTTGCACCTGACGCTGCGCTGGTGGTGGAACGCGCTGTCATGTGGGGCGGCGATCCGGTCGCAGCGCGAGATGTCTTTTCCGGCGCCAGCAGTCTGATCGAAAAGCGTGCGATATTCGATCGTATGTCGATGGACAATATTCGTTCGGAAGGCTTGCAATGGGATACTGGCGCGCAAAGCGCGTCCTTAAGCATCGACAAGATGGTCATAGATGGTCTTGCCGCCCGCTCTTATGCGCTTTCCTCAATTCCTGGAAGTGAAGAGGGCGTAGACCTTTTGCGGCACTTCGCGGCGGCGACCGGCGCCTACGCTTATGATGGCGCGGCCTATGCCGGTTTTTCAATGCGGTTCAGCAACAATCGTGGCGACAACACGGAACTCACGATTGAGGAGGGCTTTGCGCGCGGTTATGACGCCGGCGCTGTCGACTACCAAAGTCTGCGCGGACTTTATGCGAGAGTCGGCAGCGGCGCGGGGGGGCCGGTTGTTGAAATTTCCGGACAACAAAGCGAGGATGCAGAAACCAGCCCCTACGCAAAAATCCTCAATCGCCCGCCCGCAGAAGCGGTTAATGAGGCGCTGCGCAGTCCTGCAGCGTTCCTTGCGCAAATGACCGGCGGGTTCGACACCGAGTATGAAATCGCTTTTACCGAAACCCGGGCGATGGATCTCAGCGGTGCGTTTGCGTGGCTTGCACGCTGGGAACTGCCGCCGATCACCGAAACCGATTTGATCGATCTGGGTGCTCAGACCATGCTTGGCTATCGCCAGACCTGGAACGGTGCGCCAATCTATACCCTAGATCGGGCGGAGGTTGCGGCGTCTGATTTTTACTGGCTCGTTCCGTCGAACTATTCCGTTGCCTATCAAGGCTTTACCTACCAATTTGACACGGCTTTCGGGCAAATGCTGGATCAGATGGGCCCAGGCTTTGCGACGGAAGCGGCGCCGGCGTTTGAGCAGACGATGCAGACGTTCAGCGCGCTCGGGCTCGATCGTATGGCGGGCGATATGGACATGGATTGGCGCTGGGACGGAGTGACGGGTGACGCTGCCTTGAGCCTCGGCATGGACATTATTGATCTCACCGGCGTTGACTTTCAGTTGTCCGCTGGCGGTCCTTCGCTTGCCCGGTGGGAGCAGATGGCGCGCCAAGATACGCCCGTGACGGAGGCGGCGACGGAAATCGCGCTGAAGGAATTTCGATACAGCCTGACTGATTTTGGCATTATCGATAGAGCGTTCGCTTTTGCTGCGGAACAAAACGGCGCGGGCAGCGGGCCGGAACTGCGGCAATCCATGGTGGCGATGGCGCGGCTTTCTGGGGCGCAAATGGGTGAGGCGGATCCGCGTCTTCCAACTTATGCGAACGCCGTTGCAGATTTTCTTGACGCCGGGGGCACGATTACGCTGCTGGCGGCGCCGCCGTCACCGGTGACGTTGATGCAACTCCAGGCCGCCTCGCAAAGCGCGCCGCAGTCGCTGCCGGAACTCCTGAACATTACAATCACGCATACGGAATAACCTCCGCAATAGAAAAGCCGCCAACTCTGGCGGCTTTTTCCTCCACGAGCCGTGATGTTTAGTCGTCGAGAACGAAGGTCACTTTCATAACGACGCGGTATTCCTTGATCTTGCCTTTATCGAGAATAATCGACTGGTCTTTGATCCAGACGCCTTCGACGTTTTTCAGCGTTTTGTTGGCGCGGTCGATGCCGTCTTCGATGGCGTCCTGAAAGCTTTTTGACGATCCGGCGATAATCTCTGTTACGCGTGCGACAGCCATGAAAATCTCCTCCATTTGATTTTAGCGCAAAAGCCAGGAAGAAACGAAGTAGAGCGCTTTTGACGCTGTCGTGCAAATCCTGTGCGATGTTCAGATCGTTGAATATGTCTCAGCGCGTCGGGACGGGGGCGTCGCCGGAATAGTCATAAAATCCGCGCCCTGTTTTTCGTCCTAACCAGCCCGCTTCAACATATTTTACCAGCAATGGACATGGCCGATATTTGGAATCCGCCAGCCCTTCATACAGCACCTGCATAATCGCCAGACAGATATCGAGGCCGATAAAATCCGCCAATTCAAGAGGACCCATGGGGTGATTGGCGCCAAGCTTCATCCCGGTATCGATCGCCTCCACCGAGCCGACACCCTCGTAAAGCGTATAAATCGCCTCGTTGATCATCGGCATCAACACGCGGTTGACGATGAATGCTGGAAAATCCTCCGACACGGTCATTTTTTTTCCGAGATTGGCGATCACCCGCTTTGTTGCGTTGAAGGTCTCTTCATCGGTTGCGATTCCCCGGATGACCTCGACGAGCTTCATCATCGGCGCCGGGTTCATGAAGTGAATGCCGATAAACTTTTCCGGCCGGTCGCTTGCGGCGGCGAGCCCGGTGATCGAAAGCGATGATGTGTTGCTGGCGAGAATAGCGTCCGGTTTCAATGCGCCATGTAGATTCGAAAGAATGTCTTTCTTGATCGACAAGTCTTCGCTGGCCGCCTCGATAACAAGATCGCAATCGCCCAGTCTGTTCAGGGCGTCGGCGATAGTGATGCGCTTTAGCGCTGCGCTTTGCGCTCCCGCATCGATCAGTCCCTTTGCGGTTTGCCGGGCGAGGTTTTTTTCAATGGTGGATATCGCCGCCTTCAACTGGCTGGCGCTGATATCGTGAAGGACGACGTCATATCCGCCCAGCGCAAAAACATGGGCGATGCC
>JBCBSY010000248.1:0-3970 GCA_039818925.1 Pseudomonadota bacterium
GCACACCCCCTGCTGCATAAAGATCGCGGGCCAGAAAACGCCCGCCCGGTTTCAGATTGGAAATCACCGGCGTTGAACGGGAAAGTTCGTCAAAAAGATCGATGGAGAACGGAACGCTCGCCTCGCCCGCTATCGCAGCAAGATGAAGCACCGCATTTGTCGAGCCGCCCGACGCCACAACGGAGACAGCGGCATTGCGCAAACTGTCCTCGGTGATGAACTGGCGTGCGGTTTTGCCCTCCTTGGCGAGCTGCGCCACAAGCCGCCCGCAGCGCACGCCCTCATCCGCCTTTGCCGGATGGATCGCCGGCGGATCACCCGCGCCAATGGGCGCGAGCCCCAGAAAGGCAAGCGCCATCGCCATCGTGTTTGCGGTGAACTGCCCACCACACGCGCCCGCGCCCGGACAGGCGGCGCGTTCGATTTTGTCCAGTTCGGCGTCGTCGATATCCCCCTTGGCGTGGGCGCCGACCGCCTCGAACACATCCTGAATGGAAAGGTCTTTGTCCTCGCCATCGATCTTGCAGTGACCCGGCATGATTGTGCCGCCGTAAAAAATGACGCCCGGAATATCCATGCGCGCCAGCGCCATGGCCGCCGCCGGCAAAGTCTTGTCGCAACCGACCAGAATGACCGCTGCATCAAGGGAATGCCCGCGCACGGCGATCTCAATCGAGTCCGCGATCACTTCGCGCGAAATCAGCGATGCTCGCATCCCCTCGCCGCCCATGGTGATCCCGTCGGAAACGACGATCGTGTTGAAATCGATCGGTGTCGCCCCCGCCGCCCGCACCCCGACGCGCACCGGTTCGGCAAGCTCCGCCAGATGCATGTTGCAGGGCGTGACCGTTGACCAGGTGTTCACCACCGCCACCATGGGCTGGCTGAAGTCCTTGTCGTCATATCCGGCGGCGCGCAGCATCGCCCGCGCCGGCGCTTTGGCGGGGCCCTTGGTGATGGCGTCTGATCGTTTGCTCGTCATTTGTCCGTTCATTCGTTCCTGAACAGACCTTCAAGACATGAAAAAACCCGCTTCCTTTCGGGAGCGGGCGTCTGAAGGTCCGTGCTGCTGTTGTTAGCGCGCGGGCTCCATGGCCGCTCCCCGGAAGGGGCTAATAAGGACTACCACCACCACGAGTAGAAGGCTCAACGCCATCGGCAAAGGCTCCACGGTTACTGCCGCGTCCTCTCCCAAAATGCCGATATCCGCCAAAACCCGCATATGAATAACCGTAATGCATCCCCAGGTCGCACCCTTTATTGCAGGCGCGAAAACCCGCTTACACCACGGCGGCATTAATAAACAAGCAAAAAACGCCGCTTTGGCGCATTTTTCTTCATATAGGGCGCTGAGTGCGCATGGCATATTGGCAGAATATGCTAACACAGGCCATGACGCCGTTTTAAGGCCTGACCTGCCCTTTGCCCCGCACAATATTTTTATAAGTCGTCAGTTCCTCGACACCAGCAGGACCACGTGCATGAAGGCGCCCTGTCGCGATGCCGATTTCCGCGCCGAGGCCGAATTCCCCGCCATCGGCGAATTGTGTTGAAGCATTATGCATGACAATCGCGCTATCGACGTCTCTAAGAAACCTTCGAGCGGTCTCATCGTTTTCGGTGACGATCGATTCCGTGTGGGCGGACGAATATTTCGCAATATGGCCGATGGCGCCGGCGACATCGTCAACCAGCGCGATCGAAATCACCGGCGCCAGATATTCCGTATAAAAATCTTCTTCGGCTGCAGACAATACTTCAGGGTCAATTTTACGCAGCGCTTCATCGCCGCGCAATTCACAATCCTTCTCACGCAAGGCTTCCGCAATCAGCGGCCATGCTTTTTCGGCGATTGCGTGATCAATCAATAGCGTTTCCGCGGCCCCGCAGACACCCGGGCGGCGCATTTTCGAATTCACCACAATGTCGACGGCCTTTTTCATATCTGCATCGCGGTCCACATAGACGTGACATACGCCATCCACATGCGACAAGACCGGCGCGCGTGCGTCCCGCTGCACCCGCGCCACAAGCGACTTGCCGCCGCGCGGAATGACAAGATCAATGTGGCCGTCCAGCCCAGACAACAAAGCGCCCACCGCTGCGCGATCGGTTGTCTCAACAAATTGCGCCGCCGCGCGAGGCAGGCCCGCCTCTTCCAACGCGGCGGAAAAACAGTCAAACAGGGCTTTCGAAGTATTGATGCACTCTGAACCGCCGCGCAAAATCACAGCATTCCCCGCCTTTACGGCAATCGCGGCGGCATCCAACGTGACATTGGGGCGGCTTTCATAAATCACGGCGATCACGCCTATAGGCGTGCGCACCCGTTCAATCTCGAGCCCGTTGGGCCGGGTCCATTTCGTAATACTCTTGCCGACAGGGTCATCCAGCGCGGCGATGTCTTCAAGCGCTTTTGCGATGCCTTCAAGCCGGGGGCCATCCAACATCATCCGGTCTACGAAAGCTGCATCGGCGCCGCGCGATTGCGCCGCGCGCACGTCGTCCACATTCACGCCAAGAATGGATTTGCTGTTCTCACGGATCAGCGCGGCAGCCTTCAGCAAGGCTCCGTTCTTTCTTTCAGTCGGAACAGACGCCATCACGCGCGCCGCGTCGCGGGCCTTTTGCGCGAGCCCTTGCATGTAAGCGTTGATCTCCATTTCCGTCGCCATCAATCCGCTTTCAAGACCAGATCGCCCTTTTCAACCAGCGCTGGCCGGCGCCGATAGCCCAATATGGATTCGATCAAATCCGATTTGCAGCCGGCGACTTTGCGCGCGTCGCCTGCATCATAAGCAGAAAGACCCTGCCCGATAAGCGCGCCATCCGCCGTTGCAATCTCAACCGCATCGCCGCGCGAGAACGCGCCTTCGACCGCGCTGACGCCCGCCGGCAACAGGCTGGCGCCGCCGGACAACGCCCTTGCCGCGCCGTCGTCAATGATCAGCCGCCCCAACGGTTTCAACCGGCCGGCGATCCACTGGCGGCGCGCGCCCTCGCGGCTGACCGCTGCGCGCAACAACGTCGCCGGCCCGCCGTCCAGAACCGCTGCTACCGGGTGATCGGCAAAGCCTGGCGCAATGACTGTCGCACAACCCGCGCCGCCAGCGATTTTCGCCGCTGCAATTTTTGAGGCCATGCCGCCGGACCCAAGACCTGTGCGTTCATTGGCGCCGCCCGCTGCGCTTTCAATCTCCAGCGTGATGGCGTCAACAACATTGATATGCTTGGCCTGCGCATCTCTTCGCGGGTCCGCGGTGTAAAGACCATCTACATCGGAGAGAATGATCAGCAGGTCGCCTTCGATGAGTTGCGCTGTGTGCGCCGCGAGCCGGTCATTGTCGCCATACCGGATTTCACTGGTTGCGATGGTGTCGTTCTCATTGACCAGCGGCAGCGCGCCGAGATCAAGCAGCGTGCGCAATGTCGCGCGCGCATTAAGGTAACGGCGGCGAGTCTCCGTATCTTCAAGGGTCAGGAGAATTTGCGCAATATTGATGTCGTGAGGCGCAAAAGCCGCCTGCCAGGCTTGCGCCAGCGCCGCTTGTCCTGCCGCGGACGCCGCTTGTTTTTCATCAAGACGCAAGGCGCCCGAAAGGCCGAGCCGCTCGCGCCCCAGCGCAATCGCGCCCGACGTCACCAGTGCAACTTCACACCCGGCGGCGCGCAATTGCCCAACGTCTTGCGCAAGCGTGCGCAGCCAAGCCTCGCGCACCACGCCATTGGACGCTTCGCCACACAAGATGGCGGACCCGACCTTAATCACAATCCGCCTGGCTGCGCGCACCGCGCCAGCGGCGTCACACGCCGCGCCGACGCCAGCCAGCGCGTGTTGCGCCTGGTCCCTGTTCAACGAAGAAGTCATGGAGAAGCTTCTAACTGAAGGTCTGGATGCGGCGCAAAGTTTTTTCGTTGCGGCTTGCCGGCATCTCAGAAGCGATCCGCTCCAGATCATCAAAGATGCTTG
>JBCBSY010000249.1:0-3958 GCA_039818925.1 Pseudomonadota bacterium
AGGCCGAGCCCCGCCAGGATTACCGCCAGCGTGGCGAAGGTTGCGAAATAAACAAAGAAAAAACTCAAGACGGAGACATAAACATCATCTGTCAGCGGACGATGGTTATAGCGCGCCACAAAAACCCCGTTCGGATGGGCAAGGCGCTTGGCGTAAACAACCAGCGCGGAGAGCGCCACCTGGAACCGGAAGATTTTCATTCCGCAGGATGTCGACCCTGCGCAGCCGCCAATAAACATGATGCAGAAGAAAAAGCCGACCGCAAAGGCGCCCCATGCGTTGTAGTCGGTTGTGGCGTAGCCGGTGCCGGTCAGGATCGACACCACATTGAAAATCGCAAGACGGAAAACAGTAAACAGGTCCAAGTCCTGATAGATGTCGCTGACAATGAACATCGCGACAACAGTCAGGCCAGTGACGGTAAGGGCGAAAAAACGAATTTGGCTGTCGTCAAATAGCCGCTTCCAGGCGCCGCGCATGAGCGCCGCGAGGAAGATACCGAATGGCAGCGAACCGATCAGCATGAAAACAGTGATGACAATATCCAGCGGCGCGCGGCCAACCGTCAAAAAAGCACCAATCGAGGCGTCTTTTGTCGAAAAACCGCCTGTTGCGACGGTCGTCATGGAATGGTTAAGCGCGTCCCAGGCCGGCATGCCGAACGCCCAAAGGAAGAAAAAGCAAAGCAGTGTAAAAAAGGCATAGATGCCGGTAAGCGCGACGGAGTAGTTCGCCGCGTTCGCGACAAATTTTTCCGAGGTGTCCCAGGCCTCGCTTTTGAAAATCTGCATGCCGCCGACTTTCAGCGCCGGCAAAACTGCGAACGCCATGATGATAATGCCGACGCCGCCGAACCATTGCAGCATCGAACGCCACAACAAGGCGCCGGGCGGAGCATCGTCCAGCCCGTTCACAACGGTGGACCCGGTGGTTGTCAGGCCGGACATCGCCTCAAAAAAAGCATCGATATAGGAAATATTGAGTCCGCCCAGCGCCAGTGGAATGGCGGCGAAAACGACCAGCGCAAGCCAGCTTGCGGCCGTGAGCATGAAACCTTCTCGGATGCCGACGGTTTCGATCCGCCCCCAGCTCGCGGCCGCCGCGCCCCCGCCCAGGAAAATGGATACGGCGGCGCCGACCGCAAAAGCGGACCAGTCGCGGCGATGGACCTCCGCCGTCGCTAAAAGATCTGCGGTCATTGGAATGAGCATGGAAACGCCAAGCGCTGTCACCAGGACACCGGTCACCAACAGGACGGGACGGAAATTCAGCATGAGCTCCGCTCGCAGCGAGTCGCGCCGCCGAACGGCGATGCGCAGACCAGACAGGCTAAAGCGCGTCTGTAAAAAGGGGAATTAGGATTTTGCAAAAAATGATGCTCGTCGACGATGCGGCTGTCACCCGTTTTAACGGACGCCGTACCTAATCGCGTTAATGGACCTGACGCAGCTCGTGCGGGCTGTCGAGTGAAAACGCCGGGATGTCGACATCAAAGAGTTCGCCCTCGCGCGTTTCCATGCCATAGGCGCCGACCATCAGGCCGGATGGCGTCGCCAAGGGCGCGCCGGAGGTATATTCGAAACCTTCGCCGGGACGGATCACGGGTTGTTCGCCGACGACGCCGTCGCCAGCGACAATATCAGTCTGACCGCGCGAATCGGTGATTCGCCAGTAACGCGTGCGCAACTGCACCTGGATGTTGGACTCGTTGCTGATGCGGACCGTATAGGCCCAAACGAAGCGTGGCTCGTTCGGGTCGGATTGTTCTTCGAGATAGGTTGGGTTGACGCTGACGCGAATGCCGCGCGTCACGCGTTCATAGGTTTCGCTATTGCGGTCTCCCCTCGCCATTGCGCCGCCCTGCAATTCCATAATCGCCCCGCTCTTTTTTGAGCAACTTAAGCTGCATTGCTGGGAAGCACCAGATGATTGGCGTAAATTCAACGACGCGGGGAATCGTGCCGTGAGCCTGCACGTAAAATGCCTTGCCATCGGCGCTTGTGGCGGGCAAATCGGCTGTATGGCGGAGTCATTTTCACTCAAAACGGGCGTTTTGGCGTCGGACGCGATTGCGGATCTCATGGAGGCCGGGGTGATTTCCGGCGCCAAGCGCGACCGGTTGCAGCCGGCAAGCCTCGATTTAACGCTTGGTCAGCGCGCCTGGCGTGTGCGGGCGTCATTCCTTCCGTCGCACGCGCGCACAGTTGCTGCGCGACTCGATGACGGGCTCGCGATGCAGGCGATTGATCTCTCCACCAGCGCTGTATTCGAGCGGGGGTGCGTCTATCTCGTGGAGTTGAACGAGCGCCTTTCGCTGCCCGATGCGGTTGAAGGGGCGGCCAATCCGAAAAGTTCAACCGGCCGTATCGATGTGTTTGTGCGGCTGGTGACGGATTATGGGGCGGCGTTTGACGAGATTCCAGCCGGCTATCACGGGCCGCTTTACGCAGAAATCAGTCCACGGACATTTTCAATTCTCGCGCGTGAAGGATCCAGCCTCAATCAGCTAAGACTGAAATCGGGGGCGTGCCGTCTGGATGACGAGGCGTTGCACCGCCTGCATGAGGTTGCGCCACTTGTTGATGGCGACGCGAAAATTTCCGGCGGCTTGTGTTTGTCGGTGGCGCTGGCAGGCGAGGGCGGTCTTGTCGGTTGGCGCGCACGGCGGCATTCGGCTTTAATTGATATCGACAAAGTCGGCGCGCTTGACCCTCAGGATTTTTTTGAGCCGATCGCTGCGCCGAAATCGGGCTTTATCATTCTGGACCCCGATGAGTTTTATATTCTAGCCTCCAAGGAGGCGCTTGGCGTGCCGCCGGACCATGCTGCGGAAATGACGCCGATCAGTCCTGGGCTGGGGGAGTTTCGCGTTCACTATGCGGGATTTTTCGATCCCGGATTTGGCTGGTCGGAAACCGGCCTCAACGGGTCGCGCGGAGTTCTGGAAGTCAGAAGCCACGACGCCCCATTCGTACTGGAGGATGGGCAATTGGTGGCGCGGCTCGTTTACGAAAAAATGGCGGGCCGCCCCGGTCAGCTTTACGGTGACGATTTGCAATCAAACTACCAGGGGCAGGGGCTGAAGCTGTCCAAGCATTTCCGCTGACGCTAATTTCTTTGAGCCGGCGTTTTTGTTGGTGCCTGCGCCAATGGGCAAAGCATGCGGAAAGCCGGCGCCGCTGGCAAGGCGGCGTGAATTTGAGGCGCGTTGCGTAATGAAGATGGCGCAAAAAGAAAAAGGGCGTTGCTTGCGCAACACCCTTTCTTCCCGCTCTCGCGGAAAATCCGGAGCACACCCCAATCCAGTGAGAATTCAAGTGCTCTCCAGCGCGACTGTTAAACGAACCCGTTACCGTTTCCGTCTTCAACCGCTAGACCTTTCGGGCGCAATACTCGGGTCGTGGCTGCCGGCATTTGCGTTTCGCCATGTCCGCCGCACTGCGTCCTTGAGATCCGCACCGCCTCTTCCCAGGTGTCAGCTTGCGCTGCCACAGGGCGTCAACACTGCGCGCCGATTTACAGCTTGCCCGCTGTTCACGGCGATGCCGGTTCCCTGTTTACGAAAAGTTTTTCAACCTTTCGCACAGAGGCGGACCGCTCAGGTCCGGCCATGCACCGGAAGCTCACCTTCAGCTTCTCTTGCCCGGCATACATCTGAGCGTTGCATCCCGGTTGCGCATCATTTCGTTCCGCCCGTCCATCCCGCCGCTAGGCAAACACCGCGAAATGTCGATAGGGCCGCGAAACATAATCAGGATACCGAATTATTGACAAGTTGCGAATCATACTTTTCCACAATTTTTCGCGAGCCGGTTTGGGGAAAAGAGACGTCCGAAATATCAGCGCGTTATTCGGATTTCCTGAAGATAACAGAAAAGTTGTTCGCCGGCATTTCCACAACGTCTTCAAGAACGAGCGCGTTTTTCTGCGCAAGTGGAGCGATCTCCTGCTCCAGATC
>JBCBSY010000250.1:0-3919 GCA_039818925.1 Pseudomonadota bacterium
CCCAACGCCAACGACCCGGATTTCGGCACGGTCTATGACGCCGACGCCGATCGCCGGTCCTGGAAAGCGATGGCGTTGGGGTTGGTGAAGGCGTGCAAGGTTCCGCCATAAGCGTGAAGCTGCCAGTCCGCTTTCGCCTTGGTCATCTCTGCGCCAAAGGCTTCCACATCGGACGGCGGCGCCATCGGATCGTCCCATCCATGCAGCGCCAGCACCTTCGTGTTGATTTTGTCGGCGGTATTGCCGGGGGCGCCCAGAAGGCCGTGAAAGCTCACAACACCGGCGAGGTCTGCGCCCGAGCGCGCCATATCGAGAACGCACAAACCGCCGAAACAAAACCCGATTGCAGCGGCCTTGCCGGCGTCCGCTTCCGGCTGGTCTTTGGCGATTTTCAGAATTTGCGCCAGGCGCGCCTGAAGCATGGCCCGGTCTTCCACGAAAGGCGTCATCAGGGCCTGGTTTTCTTCGGTGGAGGACCCGAGCACGCCCTTGCCGTAAAGATCGATGGCGACGCCCGTATAGCCAAGTTTGGCAAGGGCCTCGGCCTTTTCATTTTCAACCGGCGAGCGGCCGGCCCAGGCGTGGGCGACCAGAACGACCGGCGCCGCGCTGCTTTCCGGGCTCGCCAGATGCGCCTCGTAATCCTTGCCGTCAATGGAATAGGGAAGAGCGCGGGTTTTGATCGCCATGAAAAGCCTCCTGTCGGTGGTTCGTTTGTAAACAGGAGTATTGCCAGCGGGAAAACCGCTTGTCAGCCCCGGAAGGACATCGGAAAATTTCGGCTATCGCATGCGGTCCGCGAACCGCTGCAGATTTTGCGCCCAATTGGCGCAAGCGGATAGCACGCCTGACGTCGGGCGATCCGATATTAACGCGGCTTCGGAGCGGGCCCGCGCTGTCTCCGGTCTGCGGCCGACGAGCGCGCACAAATTATTGTCGGCGGTGATTATCAACACTTCTGAATTCGTCCCGGTCACAAGTCGCATTGGTCGCTCCGTCCCCCTGATTGGAATATCAACAGCGACGTTTTGCGCGAAGTTCCCTAATTCAAGGTGAATTCAGTCGATGGCGCCAATGCGGCTGATTTTTAAAGTATTAGTCTTTCCCGGACGCCCGAACGGATAGCCGGCAAGAATGATGATGCGCTCGCCATCGGCGCCGCCATTGGCTTTGGCGAGCGTATCGGCCTTTTCGATCATCTCATGGAAATGCGAAATATCCTCGGTTACGACCGGGCGCACGCCCCAGTACAGTGCAAGCTGGCGCGCGACATCTTCATCGGGAGTTGCGGCGATGACCGGGCAGTGTGGCCGGTCGCGCGATAGCCGCCGCGCGGTCGATCCGGTTTTGGTGTAGGCGACAGCAAATGTGCAGTGAAGCACTTCGGCGATGCGCCGCGCAGAGAGGGTCATTGCGTCCGCGGTTGTGTATTCGCTGAAGTCTTTCTCGTTGATTTTGTAACCGCCGGAATCCTCGTCCTTCTCGGTCGCCTGGATGATGCGGTCCATGATCGCCACCGCCGTCGGCGGATGCCGGCCTACGGCAGTTTCGGCGGAAAGCATGACGGCGTCTGCGCCTTGATAAACGGCGGTGGATACATCCGACGCCTCGGCGCGGGTCGGCGCGATCGATTCCACCATCGATTCCAGCATATGCGTTGCGACGATCACGGGCTTGCCGATGGAGCGGCAGGAACGAATGATCCGGCGCTGGATCAGCGGCACGTCTTCCGGCGCGCATTCAACGCCCAAATCACCGCGCGCCACCATGATCGCGTCGGAAAGTTTGATGATCTCGTTGATATGGTCGACAGCCGAGGGCTTTTCGATCTTGGAGATCACGCCGGCGCGCCCGCCAATCAGCTCGCGGGCTTCGCGTACATCGTCCGGCTGTTGCACAAAAGACAGCGCCACGTAATCAACGTCGATATCGAGCGCGAATTGCAGGTCGGCTCGATCTTTTTCGGTCAAGGCCGAGATCGGCAACCGCCGCCCGGGCAGATTGATGCCTTTGCGGTTTTTTAGCTCACCTGGCGTGTCCGCCCTGGCGATAAGCTTGTTCTGGCCGCCCTCTGTCACAGTGATCTGGAGTTTGCCGTCATCAAGTTTCAAGATGTCTCCAGGCTCCAGCACATCTAGGAGTTCGGCGTGCGGGATAGGAATGACGTCCTCATCGTTCGACTGAGCAGACTGAACCAGCTTGTACTCGCCCCCATATTTCAGCTTGATCGAGTCATTGACGAACGCGCCAGTACGGATTTTCGGCCCTTGCAGATCCGCAAAAATCGCAGCCGGCACCCCAGTTTCGCGCTCGATTTTTCGGATGGCGTCGGCGACCAGCGCGAGCTTGTCATGATCGCCATGACTCATGTTCAGGCGGAAGACATCGACCCCCGCATCAAAGAGGAGCCGGAGCATGGAAGGGGATGCGCTTGCCGGGCCAATCGTCGCGACGATTTTACATAGACGGTTTCTCATTTACGCGACGCTACGCGTTTTTGCTCCGCATGAGAACCGCCAGTTCCTGCAAGCGTGCGCCTATTCGATCGCAGGCGCCCGCGCGTCCTGGCCATAAAGCGAGATGGTGGAAATCGCCATCTTCGCCGACCCCTCAACCGGGCGCCGGCTATAGGCGACGTAAATCAGCGTCTTGTTTTCAGCGTCATAAATGCGCCGAACCGCCATGGATTTAAAAACCAGACTGATGCGCTGTGAGAAAACCTCTTCGCCATCCTTGCCAAGGTCAATATCGCCAATGGCGATATCCCCGGTCTGGCGGCAGGCGATGGATGCGTTAGACGGATCTTCAAACCAATTGCCTTTGGAAACCCGGTCCCAGAAACCGCGGTCAAAATGCGATAGATGACAAGTGACGCCCGTGACATCCGGGTCAGCGAGCGCCTGAACCTTGATTTCGTTGCCGATAAAATCGTTTTTGAATTCACCGACCTCGTTCTCATTCCGCCCGCACGCGGCGAGCATAACGAGGAGACCGAACATGATCGACGATCGCATCTTCACTTTCCGCACAAGGCCGCCTTCGCTTCCATATAGTCCCGCGCCATCTGATCAACATACTCTGCAGTCGTGGAGAGCGCCTTGACGGCGCCGATTCCTTGACCGCACCCCCAAATGTCTTTCCACACCTTCTTTGCGTTATCGCCGCTTGATTTGAAATCCATTTTCGACGGGTCGCTTTCCGGAAGATTGTCCGGGTCCAGCCCGGCGTTGCGCACGGACGGTTTCAGGTAGTTGCCGTGAACGCCGGAAAAGTAATTCGTGTAAACAATATCGTCAGCATATCCGTCAATGATGCCTTGCTTGTATGCGTCGTCGGCGTTGGCTTCTTGCGTCGCAATAAATGCAGAACCGACATACCCGAAATCCGCGCCCATCGCTTCTGCCGCAAGAACGGATTGGCCGCGTGCGATGCAGCCCGATAGCGCAAGCGGTCCGTCAAACCATTCGCGGATTTCCTGAACGAGGGCGAAAGGAGACTGCACGCCGGCATGCCCGCCCGCGCCGGCGGCGACGCAGATCAGTCCGTCAGCGCCTTTCTCGACGGCTTTCCTGGCGAAGGTGTTGTTGATGACATCGTGCAACACGATCCCGCCATAGGAATGAATCGCCTCATAGACCTCTTCGCGGGCGCCGAGCGAGGTGATGACGATCGGAACCTCGTGCTTCACGCAGGCTTCAACGTCATGCATCAGCCGATCATTGGAGCGGTGGACAATCTGATTCACCGCGTAGGGGGCCGTCGGCAAGTTCGGTTGGCTTTCCTCATGTTCACGCAACGCGTCTTTAATCTCGACAAGCCAGTCATCGAGGGCTTCCTTGGGCCTCGCGTTCAAGGCCGGAAAGGAGCCAATTACGCCCGCCTGACATTGGGCGATCACAAGTTTGGGCGTTGACACGAT
>JBCBSY010000251.1:0-3914 GCA_039818925.1 Pseudomonadota bacterium
CCATCGTGCCGAGCACCTGCATGTAGGCTATTAATGCGTCCATTTCCGTAATCTTGCGCGGATCACCGTCAAAATCGCGAATGTTGGCTTTCGGATACCGCGCGAGAAAACCGTCATAATCATCGGCAAACGGGTCGAGCTGTGTTTCGATGTCGCTTTTTGCCTTTTCAATCATTTCATCCGTATACGGTACGCCGACCATGCGATTGGCTTTGAGATCAGCCTCGATATGGGAGTAATCGAGCGCCTTGTCCGCCAGAAAGGCGTAAGGCGGCATAATGGATTCCGGCACGAGGCTGCGCGGATCGATCATGTGCTGGCGATGCCATTCATCGGAGTACTTTCCGCCAAGGCGCGCCAGATCAGGCCCGGTTCGCTTTGAGCCCCACTGAAACGGATGGTCATACATACTCTCCGCAGCGAGTGAATAGTGCCCATAGCGTTCGACCTCATCGCGCAGCGGCCTGATCTGCTGGCTGTGGCAGACATAACAGCCTTCGCGGATGTAGATATTGCGACCCTTCAATTCGAGCGGCGAATAGGGCCGCATGCCCTCAACCTTTTCGATGGTCGATTCGAGATAAAAAAGCGGCGCGATTTGCACGATCCCACCGATCGAAACGGTAACGAGAATGCCGAGCGAGAGGAGCCAGCCGTGCTTTTCGAAGATTTCGTGACGATTAAGCATCTTCACCTCTCCCTATTCGGCCGGCTGCGCGGATTGCACAAGCCATGGACGTTGTTCGCCGGAACGTAAATCTCCGCGCGCCGTCCGCCACAAATTGTAAGCCATGACGCCAGAGCCAACGAGGAACATGGAGCCGCCAAAAGCACGAATAATGTAGGGGATGTGCATCGCCTCAACGGTTTCCACGAATGAAAATTCAAGGAAGCCGAATTCATTGTAAGCGCGCCACATCAAACCTTGCGTGATGCCGCCCACCCACATGGAGGTGATATAAAGCACAATTCCGATCGTCGAAATCCAGAAATGCCATTCGACGAGCGAGCGCGAGTAAAGATCCTTGCGCTTCCACAACCACGGCACCAGACAATATAGCGCGCCGAAGGAGATATAGCCGACCCAGCCAAGCGCGCCGGAATGAACGTGCCCGATGGTCCAATCAGTGTAGTGCGAGAGCGAATTCACCGCCCGGATCGACATCACCGGCCCTTCGAATGTCGACATGCCGTAGAACGCAACAGACACAACCATCATCCGCAACACAGGATCCGTGCGCAGCTTGTCCCACGCGCCCGAAAGCGTCATCAGGCCGTTAATCATCCCGCCCCAGGACGGCATCCACAACATAATTGAGAAGGTCATGCCCAGCGTCTGCGCCCATTCCGGCAGCGCCGTATAGTGAAGGTGGTGCGGGCCGGCCCAGATATAAATGAAGATCAACGACCAGAAGTGAACAATGGACAGCCGATAGGAATAAACTGGCCGCTCTGCGCGCTTCGGAATGAAGTAATACATGATGGCGAGAAAGCCGGTAGTCAAAAAGAAACCCACCGCATTATGGCCATACCACCATTGGGTCAGTGCATCCTGGACACCGGCAAACAGCGAATAACTTTTCGAGCCGGCAATCGACACCGGCACGGCGAGATTGTTGACGATGTGCAACATCGCAATCGTGACGATGAAAGACAGATAAAACCAGTTCGCCACATAGATATGCGGTTCTTTACGTTTCCAGATCGTGCCGAGAAAAACGAACAGATAAACAACCCAGACAAGCGTCAGCCAGAGGTCCGCATACCATTCGGGTTCCGCATATTCTTTTGATTGGGTGACGCCGACAAGATAGCCCGTCGCGGCAACGACGATAAAGAGATTGTACCCCCAAAACACAAACCAGGATGCAAGACCGCCGGCAAGGCGTGCGCGCGATGTGCGCTGAACCACATAGAAAGACGTCGCAATCAGCACATTGCCGCCGAATGCAAAGATTACCGCGGAGGTATGAAGCGGCCGCAAGCGCCCAAAATTCGTCCAACCGAGCGCGTCGAAATAAAGCAGTTCCGGAAAGGCCAGTTGAAACGCGATGATCACGCCGACCAGAAATCCGGCAATCCCCCAGAACATGGAGGCGAAAACGCCCGCCTTGACCACCGCCGTTTGATACCCGCTTTCGTCCGCCCTGGGCTTGTTTGCGTTCACAACAAGACCGAACAGGCCGACGATAAAAGCGATAATAAAAACATAGGCGTGAAACGCCATCAGCGAGTCGATCGCCCTCGCCGCCACAAACAGCCAATAAAATACGCCAAAACCAAGCAGCAGCGCGATCAACATCCCGTCCGTGCCGAGACCGCGCTGGGCGGCGCCTTGTTGAGCCATCTTTTTCCCCGTCGATTTGGCGCCGGAGGCGGCGCGAGAAATGAACCCGGTATCGACTGGCGCTTGCTTAAAAAGCTGCGAATCGATGTGGGCTCGGGATTCTTCTTGACGATTCAATCATGTTTTCGGGTTGATCGAAATCAAACATCCGCTGTTTTCTTCGCATCTGCGACAATATGAGCTAGGACCTGCACCCAACCCGAACAACACTCGGCGATATGTTAAGAGCTAGATGACAGCCAAAGACGCCAATTGCTAACAATTCTTATCTAATGAGCGCCATGACCGAGAAAGACGCCGCGGAAACGGAAGACTTTTTGCGTTCGATCATCAACGCCTCCCCCGTCGCCGTCATTACAACCAACGAGCGCGGTGAAATCTTAATCTTTAGCCGCGAAGCCGAAGCCGCTTTTGGCTACCGGGAATCAGAGGTGCTCGGCAAAAACGTGCATGTTCTGATGCCCGAGCCGGACAAGTCACGCCATGACGGATATATGCGCCGATATTTAGACACGGGCGAAGCGCGCATTATCGGGCGCGCCCGCCCGGTTTCTGCGCGCAGAAAGAGTGGCGAAACCTTTCCTGCAGTGCTTCACATCAGCGAGTTTACGGATGGGGAACGTATTTTTGTCGGCTTTGTCGAGGACGTTACCCATCAAAAAGCGACAGAGCGCAGGCTGGAGGATACGCAGTTACAATTGCAGCATGCTGGCCGGATCGGCGCGATGGGCGAAATCGCGACATCAATCGCACACGAGCTCAATCAGCCGCTTACTGCAGCAGCCAGCCTTGCAGGCGCCGCTGCGTTGACTATGAAAAAACCCGGCGATCAAGCTCGCGAAGATGCGCTTGCGCTGATTGATGATGCGGTGTCGGAAATCCAGCGCGCCAGCGGCGTCATTCGTCAGATGCGTAATTTTCTGCGTAATCGCGAGACGACCCGACATCCGCAATCCGTTAACCGCATTGTTGAAGAGTCGTGTTTGATCGCCTTAATCGGCGCCGAAACCGATGGCGTTATGATCAAGAGCGACCTCGATAACACAACCGGCGACGCCAATGTAGACCGGATTCAGCTTCAGCAAGTGGTGATTAATCTGATCCGGAACGCTATCGACGCGATGCAGGAAACAACGGTGAAAGATCTTTCGATTTCCACGCGCCGGCAGGATGGCATGGTCGAGATTTCCATTGCCGACACCGGCCCTGGCATTCACGAAGACATGAAGGCGCGATTATTCCAACCCTTCGCCACAACCAAGGAAGACGGCATGGGTATTGGGCTTTCGATTTCGAAATCGATCATTGATTCATATGATGGAGAACTGTTCGCCCGCAAAAACCATCCCTCCGGCGCCATCTTTACCGTTCGCATTCCGGCCGCCGATGGAGATGCCGTGCGGTGAGCAACAAGCGAAAAATTTTTCTTGTCGACGATGATCCGGCAGTACAGCGCGGTGTTGGCGCGCTTTTGCGCGCCGCAGATTTTGACGTCGACGTTTTTTCTTCTGGCGATGAATTCCTCGCTATTCTTCCTGGCCTCTCCCTTGATGACGCAGTCCTGCTG
>JBCBSY010000252.1:0-3907 GCA_039818925.1 Pseudomonadota bacterium
TGGAATGGGAACGCGATAGCCAGGAATTCTATATCGGCGTGTCCGTTGGAATGGCCAGCTTGATCGCTTCACGCAATGATTCAGAGCAAGCCACTTGCATTGATGATTGGTACAAACTGGATTCAAAGGTGGCCTACGATTTCATTCTTGCGGCGGTTCATGAATATCCGTCTTATCACCCAAGAGGCGTTATACTTGGTGTACTGCAGAAGAGGTGCGGATCGTTCTCCTACAAACCTAAAAATTAGAGGTCAGGAACTTGAATTTCAGAAGAGCGAATTGGGTCGCCCAATTTTGGATTTTCCGGTTCGTTGGTTTCCGCTTCTAATTCTGGTCGCTGCTCTCTTATTTCCCGTTCAAATTCTTCCAATTCTTCGGCGCTTGGCGGATTATTCTCATCTTCGAGCCTATCCCGTACCCGACCAAGCGTATCAACCTGATATTCCCGCAAGTTATCAATCCGTCTTTTCCGGCTTTCAAATTCTTCATAGCTTGGCGCCTCATCCGGCCAGTCGATCCCGGCAGCAACAGTCGCATCAATAATGGCGCCATCCTCAGTGCGCACATTGCCGTCCCTGTCTTTGAACACGGCGCGGCCATCGGGAAGCTTGACGGCACGCGCGACAATTTCCTCAAGTGCAGCCTCAGCTTCAACCAGAGCGTTCTCCGTCAGCCTTTCAGCTTCCTCCAACAGGCCCTTTACGCGATTGTATGCCTTTGCATATTCCGGGTCCTGCAGCATCGCCTGCAGGTTGGTGATAAGGTCAATCGTCTCAGAAAAGCGTTTGGCTCTTTGATTATCGGTGTCGGGCGCGTTCTGGCCGACACGCGGCAAAATGCGACCGGTTTCTCTTCCGGCAATAGCGTTTTGGTGGTCGGAAAATGTTTCCGCCCTTAATTTTGCGCGCTGCATCGCTTTTATAAATTCATCATCACCGCCATTATTCATAATGAGCAGTATACAGATTATATGTTAATAAGTTGTTAACCTCTTTTCGTGTGATCAAAGAGGCTTACGACTAGCTGTATAAATTGAAATTGTCCCCGTAAGCGTTGCTATGCGCGCAGCTTCTGCGACATCTGAGAATCCGGCCTCTTGCAACAACCCTGGCAGAATACCGTCCGCATTAGGCTGCGTATCTTCAACACCATCCAAGGCCTGAACCGTCATTCGAAACAGCTTTCTTTGCATCCCTGTCTGTAATCCGTAATCGGCGATTTGGACCGAGCCGTCCGGCTTCAACGCTTTGAAAATCCCTTCTATGATCCGGCGTTTTTCAGCCAATGGAACTTGATGCAAAACAAGGCTTGAAATGATCTTATCAGGCGGTCCCTCAAACGGGATTGCATCTGCCGAGAAATATCCAATCTTAAACTTCGCAAGTGATCCGGCGCGCTTGGCTTTAACCTTGGCCCGCTGGACGGCTTCGGTATCGGGATCAACGCCGTAATAGTGTGTCTGCGGAGAAACCTGATGCAAGGCAAGCGCAAGGCTGCCTGTCCCGCTGCTAATATCGATAATCTTATCGCCGGCCTTCGGCGCTATGGCGTCAACAAAAGCACTGCGCCATTTTCGCTCTCGGGTCAGGAGCGCAATCGCCGCGTCATAGAGCGGCGTCAGCGCCTTGTGTCCGAGCGGCGGCGTGGGCGTCGTCTCGGTTTTGCTCACAATTGAAGCCGCCGCAGACGCAGCGCATTACCGATCACCGAGACTGAACTCAGACTCATCGCGGCGGCGGCAATCATCGGGCTTAGGAGCAGTCCGAAAGCAGGATAAAGAACGCCGGCCGCAACGGGCACGCCCAGCGTGTTGTAGATGAAGGCAAAGAATAAATTCTGGCGAATATTGCGCATGGTCGCCTGAGAGAGCCGGCGCGCGCGGGCAACGCCCATAAGATCGCCGCGAACAAGCGTCACGCCGGCGCTTTCCATGGCGACATCGGTGCCTGTACCCATCGCGACGCCGACATCGGCCTGCGCGAGCGCCGGCGTGACGCTTGTTCGCGGCGATCTTATGGGCGTTGCCCGCGCGCGCCGGCTCTCTCAGGCGACCATGCGCAATATTCGCCAGAATTTATTCTTTGCCTTCATCTACAACACGCTGGGCGTGCCCGTTGCGGCCGGCGTTCTTTATCCTGCTTTCGGACTGCTCCTAAGCCCGATGATTGCCGCCGCCGCGATGAGTCTGAGTTCAGTCTCGGTGATCGGTAATGCGCTGCGTCTGCGGCGGCTTCAATTGTGAGCAAAACCGAGACGACGCCCACGCCGCCGCTCGGACACAAGGCGCTGACGCCGCTCTATGACGCGGCGATTGCGCTCCTGACCCGAGAGCGAAAATGGCGCAGTGCTTTTGTTGACGCCATAGCGCCGAAGGCCGGCGATAAGATTATCGATATTAGCAGCGGGACAGGCAGCCTTGCGCTTGCCTTGCATCAGGTTTCTCCGCAGACACACTATTACGGCGTTGATCCCGATACCGAAGCCGTCCAGCGGGCCAAGGTTAAAGCCAAGCGCGCCGGATCACTTGCGAAGTTTAAGATTGGATATTTCTCGGCAGATGCAATCCCGTTTGAGGGACCGCCTGATAAGATCATTTCAAGCCTTGTTTTGCATCAAGTTCCATTGGCTGAAAAACGCCGGATCATAGAAGGGATTTTCAAAGCGTTGAAGCCGGACGGCTCGGTCCAAATCGCCGATTACGGATTACAGACAGGGATGCAAAGAAAGCTGTTTCGAATGACGGTTCAGGCCTTGGATGGTGTTGAAGATACGCAGCCTAATGCGGACGGTATTCTGCCAGGGTTGTTGCAAGAGGCCGGATTCTCAGATGTCGCAGAAGCTGCGCGCATAGCAACGCTTACGGGGACAATTTCAATTTATACAGCTAGTCGTAAGCCTCTTTGATCACACGAAAAGAGGTTAACAACTTATTAACATATAATCTGTATACTGCTCATTATGAATAATGGCGGTGATGATGAATTTATAAAAGCGATGCAGCGCGCAAAATTAAGGGCGGAAACATTTTCCGACCACCAAAACGCTATTGCCGGAAGAGAAACCGGTCGCATTTTGCCGCGTGTCGGCCAGAACGCGCCCGACACCGATAATCAAAGAGCCAAACGCTTTTCTGAGACGATTGACCTTATCACCAACCTGCAGGCGATGCTGCAGGACCCGGAATATGCAAAGGCATACAATCGCGTAAAGGGCCTGTTGGAGGAAGCTGAAAGGCTGACGGAGAACGCTCTGGTTGAAGCTGAGGCTGCACTTGAGGAAATTGTCGCGCGTGCCGTCAAGCTTCCCGATGGCCGCGCCGTGTTCAAAGACAGGGACGGCAATGTGCGCACTGAGGATGGCGCCATTATTGATGCGACTGTTGCTGCCGGGATCGACTGGCCGGATGAGGCGCCAAGCTATGAAGAATTTGAAAGCCGGAAAAGACGGATTGATAACTTGCGGGAATATCAGGTTGATACGCTTGGTCGGGTACGGGATAGGCTCGAAGATGAGAATAATCCGCCAAGCGCCGAAGAATTGGAAGAATTTGAACGGGAAATAAGAGAGCAGCGACCAGAATTAGAAGCGGAAACCAACGAACCGGAAAATCCAAAATTGGGCGACCCAATTCGCTCTTCTGAAATTCAAGTTCCTGACCTCTAATTTTTAGGTTTGTAGGAGAACGATCCGCACCTCTTCTGCAGTACACCAAGTATAACGCCTCTTGGGTGATAAGACGGATATTCATGAACCGCCGCAAGAATGAAATCGTAGGCCACCTTTGAATCCAGTTTGTACCAATCATCAATGCAAGTGGCTTGCTCTGAATCATTGCGTGAAGCGATCAAGCTGGCCATTCCAACGGACACGCCGATATAGAATTCCTGGCTATCGCGTTCCCATTCCA
>JBCBSY010000253.1:0-3889 GCA_039818925.1 Pseudomonadota bacterium
CGCAAACCAATCCTTTTCACAAGCCTGCGATGTGCCTTCAAAAAGACCGCGCGATTGCATCGCAGGCTTGTGAAAAGGATTGGTTTGCGTGCGCAATGGGTGCGCGGCACATTAGCGGCGGGAGAGAGCGTAAAATTGGCTTTCCTGAGGGTGAGATGAACAGTAGTCGGTGGATTGGAAGTTTTATTGCGGCGTCAGCCGCCGCATTTTTTGTGAGCGTCAGCGCCGCACCCGCCAGCGCGCAAAGCGCGCCGGAATCGAGCGCCAACAAACCCGTTCTGGTTGAGCTTTTTCTGTCCCAGTCGTGTCCCATGTGTCCGCCGGCGGCGGAACTCTTTCCCTCCTACGCCGCCCGCGACGACGTTGTCGCCCTGACCTGGCATGTGGATTACTGGAACATGACCACCTCGCCAAAAGGGGTCTGGGAAGATCCTTTCTCAAAAGCAGCGTACACGGATCGGCAAAAACAGTACAACATGAATATCCGCCAGCGGAGCTCGATCTACACGCCGCAGATTATCGTGAACGGCGAATACCAAACCGTTGGCGCAAATGCAGCGAAGATTGACGCACTATTGGTCGATGCGCAGACGACAACGCCGCTACGCGCCGAGGCCGACGGAGATAGTGTGATCTTTGCGGTTGGCGAAAGCGAAACCGGCGGCAACGCCTATCTCGTAACGTTTTACAAACAAGCGACAACAGACGTGACCGGCGGCAAAAACGCCGGCAAGGCGTTCACCACGCGCCACGTCGTGAAAGACGTGCAACCGATGGGCCTGGTGCGAAAACGCGGCGGTGAAATAACAGCGCCGCGGCCGGCGGATGGTGAAGGCTGTGCGCTATTGATCCAGGAACCTGGCCAAAAGCGGGTTATTGCGGCTGCCTATTGCCGAAGCTGAGAGCCTTGCGAGCCGTTTAACGCATTCGGCTACTTATTGGCGTCAGGCCGGGTACAGAATAAACCCAGAATACAATTGCCGTCGCCGTGAGGGCTAACGCGTCCTATACTCATCCGTTGCTTTTACCAGCGCATCGATGATGCCCGGCTCGCTGGCGGCATGACCGGCGTCCTGCACCAGCCTGAAATCCGCTTCAGGCCATGCGCTCTTCAAGTCCCATGCGGTTTTCAGCGGCGTGACGATGTCATAGCGCCCCTGTACAATAACACCCGGAATATGCCGTATGCGGTCAATATTTGCGATGATCTGATCGTCGCGCTCGAAAAAACCGCCATGAACGAAATAATGGCATTCAATGCGTGCGAAGGCGAGCGCGAAGGCGTCGCTTGCGAAAGTCTGCATGCGCTCTTCGGAGGGCATGAGCGACACCGTGCCGCCCTCCCAAAGGCTCCAGGCCTTCGCCGCGGCGAGTTGCGTTTTCTCATCATCCCCGGTCAGACGTTTGTAATAGGCGGCGATCATGTCGCCGCGCTCGGCCTCCGGGATCGGCGCCAGATAGTCGGCCCACAGATCCGGGAACACCCAGCTGGCGCCTTCCTGATAAAACCACAGCAGCTCTTCGCGGCGGAGCGTGAAGATGCCGCGCAACACTAGCTCGGCGACCCGATCGGGATGACTTTGCGCATAGGCCAGCGCCAGGGTGGAGCCCCACGAGCCGCCAAACACCTGCCAACGCTCAACGCCCAAATGTCGCCGCAATTTCTCCATGTCCTCGACAAGAGCCCAGGTTGTATTGTCCGTCAGCTCCGCATGGGGCCGCGACCGGCCGCAACCACGCTGGTCGAAAACGATGATGCGGTAACGCTTCGGATCAAAATATCGGCGCATGGACGGCGTTGATCCGCCGCCGGGGCCGCCATGACAGACAACGACGGGCTTGCCGTTTGGCGCGCCTGAAACCTCGTAATAGATCTCGTGCATGTCGCTGACAGCAAGCATGCCAGCGTCAAAAGGCTCAAGAGGCGGATACAAAGTGCGCAATTTTCTGATTCACCTGCTGACAATTTCGATCTTATCGGTTAGCGTTTAGTGGGGAGAGGCATGGGTAACAAGTCTTTCTGTGGAGTCGGGGTTTGTTGAGCAGGGGTAAGGGACTGATCGCCGCGAGTGCGACGGCTGTCCTGTTTTTTTCAGGCGGATGTGCGGTTAATCCGCTGACCACATCACAAAATACGCAAAGCGAAAGCGTCGCGGAACGCGATATGCTGGCGGACGCGGCGCAGGCCGTTCAAACGGCGCCTTGGCCGCGCATTGATCAGGTGTCCTTCCTGTCTCGGCTCGCCGGAGCGGAAAACGACAACCGCATCACCCGAAAAGACGCGATCGCAATCTACCTCGAAGATTTGGGGCCCGGCGACGCACGCTTTTCCAGGTTGGCCACGGACGCTCGCGCCAATCTCGGCGCGGCGAACCGGCTCCTGACCGCCGCTGATCATGCGCTGACCGCCCAGCGCGTGAACATGAACGACATCGCAATGGTCGAAACCGCCATTCAGGCTTTGCGCACAAATCGCCAGATTTACGTGAGCGCCGCACGTGAGATTGAAAAGACCGGGGAGCCGGTGGACAAAAACCAGCTTACCGCGATCCGCGACGCATATGCCGACGCGATCCGCGCGCTTGGCAAAAGCGCTGATGCGCTGGCCGAGCGGATCGAAGAAGATCACTCCGCAACCTATGCCGCGCCGACCCGCCAGCCGCGGAGCAACCTTTCTGGCGTATAGGACGGGAATTTTTTCAAATTAAAAAAGCGGACCCGGCTTCATATCGGGACCGCTTTTTTATTAGGGGGCAAAGCGCTGTTCGGTGATTATTCCGCTGCAACGCCGCTCGAAGCGCCAAGGGCGGCAACGTCCTCAACATATTGCTCGCGCTTGCGCTTGTTCATTTCGTCGAACTCTTCCGCGCGCTCATTGTCTTCGTCCATCAGCGCGCCGTAATCGACATCGGCAAAGCCAAGAACGCCCATCTCGGCATATGCGGACTGGATTTTATCAGACCACAAACCAATATCGCGCACGATTGGTACAATGCGCGAGAACAACATGGTGCGGAACATCTGCTGGTAGCCGGAGGCGTTCTGCGCTTCAACGATTTCATCCACCGGCAGGTCCATGCTCTCATAGAGCTCGCGCGCCTCGAAACGATCGCGCATGTGATAGCAAGCCTCAACCAGAAACTCTTCACGCTCGTCGCGCTCCTTCTGGGTGAGGTGAGGATAATAGTCTTTGAGCGTCAAGCGGCCGAAAGCGACGTGACGCGATTCATCCTGCATCACATAAGCGTTGACCTGTTGCGCCAACGGATTCTGCGCCGTCTCGCGAATATTGTTGAACGCGGCGAGCGCCAGCCCTTCGATCACCACCTGCATGGCCAGATACGTCATATCCCAGCGCGAATCCCGCAGCGCCTGGTCCACCAGGGTCTGCAAAGGATGGGTCATCGGATAAGCGACGCCGAAATGCGTCAGCAGCTTTTTGTACGCCTCAACGTGACGCGCCTCGTCCATCACTTGTGTAGACGCATAAAACTTTGCATCGAGGTCCGGCACCTGCTGAACGATTTTCGCCGCGCAAATCAACGCCGCCTGTTCGCCCTGCATAAACTGTGAGGTCGTCCACGCCTGCATATTGCGCCGGAACTCAGCCTTCTCCTTGTTGTTCATCTTGGCCCAGACGGGCGTTGTCTGCATGCCGCCCATTTCGTCCGGTATCTGCATCGGGTTTTCTTCATCAAGTTGAAGCGACCAGTCGATGCGGTCCAACGCATCCCACTGCATGTCTTTGCCCTTTTGATAAAGGTGCATCATCTGCTTCCGGCCGTCGTCATATTCCCAGTCGAAAGCGGCCTCAAAATCTTGCGGCACGGTCCAACACGGATCGATGTCCGGAATGGGATAAAGCTCACGCAGCGATTTGGGCTGAGAT
>JBCBSY010000254.1:0-3886 GCA_039818925.1 Pseudomonadota bacterium
AGGCCCTTGAGAGCTTAGTTAATACTGACCGCCATGACGCACAACAACACCTCTCCGACCCCCAGCGCCTCACCGCTTGCGGGCCGTCCTTATTTGAAGATGAACGGTCTGGGCAATGAGTTTATCATCCTCGATCTTCGCGCCTCGCCGCTTGCGTTAAGCGCGGCGGACATCCGGAAAGCGGCGGACCCGAAAACCGGACCCGGCTGCGATCAGTTTATCACGCTGGAACATCGCAGCGGTGACGATGGCGTGTTCATGGGCGTCTGGAACGCCGATGGATCGGAAGTCGGCGCCTGCGGTAATGCCGCACGCTGCGTCGGCTGGCTGCTGATGGAAGAGACCGGGGAACCGGCGGTTGATTTCCTGACGGCCAGCGAACCGCTCCACGCAATGCGCGTCGGCGATAAACGTATTGCGGTCGATATGGGAGAGCCTAAATTCGGCTGGCGCGAAATCCCGCTCTCCGAACAGATGGACGATACGCGCTTTGTCGACGTCAAGCTGGGCCCTATCGACAATCCGGTTTTGTGGGGACCATCGGCGGTCAATGTCGGCAATCCGCATTGCATTTTTTTTGTTGAAGACGCTGAAGCGCAGGCGATCGACCGTTTTGGCCCTTTGATAGAACATCATCTGTTATTTCCCGAACGGGTGAATGTATCGGTTGCGCAAGTCATCAGCCAACACGCCATCCGCCTGCGCGTATGGGAGCGCGGCGCCGGCATCACCCAGGCTTGCGGCACGGCGGCCTGCGCTGCTGTTGTCGCTGCGCACCGTCGGCGTCTGACCGCGCGCAAAGCCGTCGTAACCCTTGATGGGGGCGACCTCGCGGTTGAGTGGCGCGAAGACGATAATCGCATCATCATGACCGGGCCGATCACGCTGGACGGTAAAGGCGTGTTCCCGGAAGATTTTTAGAATATGGCGAAACTTTACTTCAATTACGCGGCGATGAACGCCGGCAAGTCGACGACACTCTTGCAGGCGAGCTTTAACTATCGCGAACGCGGCATGGACACGATCGAGTTCACCGCCAAAATCGACACACGCGTGGAAAAGGGCGTCATCGCTTCACGTATCGGGCTCAGCAAAGCCGCCTACGTCTTTTCCGGCGACACGGACCTGTTTGAGATCGTTCAGTGCGAAAGCGCAACGCTGAACGCGGCTTGTGTATTTCTCGATGAAGCGCAGTTTTTATCGGCGGAACAGGTGATGCAGCTCGCCCGGGTGGTGGATAAGCTCAACATCCCTGTGATCTGCTACGGCCTTAGAACCGATTTTCGCGGCGATCTGTTCGAAGGCAGCGCCCGCCTGCTCGCCATTGCAGACGAAATCCGCGAACTCAAAACCATTTGCAAATGCGGACGCAAGGCGACAATGAATTTGCGGATCGATGCGGACGGAAACGCCGTGACCAGCGGCCAGAAAATCGAGATCGGCGGCAATGACCGCTACATTCCGCTGTGTCGTGCGCATTTTTACGAAGCCTTCGGCGATTAGCCAAACGCCCCGTAATGATGCGCAATGGCCTGAGACAGGAGGCGTGAAAGCACTGAAATCTCCTCCAGCGGTTCAATGATGTCAGCGTGCACCTCCGGATAGGCGCCGCGCTCAAACTCATGATCGTCGACCGCCTCCTCAAGCCCCGAAAAAGCGGATGTCGCCTCGGCGCGCGCCGGAAAGATCACCCGCAAAAGCTCAACAGTTTCTTCCAGTCGCCAGTCAAGAACCATGAGAATCAGATCCTGATGCGCAACATCGTGACGTTTGGAAAACGCCGGCGCCGCAGCAACCCGGGAGACCGCGTGGGCGATCAACGCCTGGCGGATTGCGTGCAGGACGGCAAGCCGCTCCCGCGCAACGCTCTCCACCGTTTGTGAAGCCATGGAAAGCAGTGCATCAAACCGGCGCAGGTCGAGTGATAAAAAATCTGTAAGCTGATGAAATGCTGAAAAAACGTTGCTTTGCTCCAGCGCCTGCTGAATTTCCTCATAGACTTCCGCTTTTTTTCCCTCGCCCGCTGAAACCGCGAGCGCAGCCCAGTATGATGACGCATAGATCGCCGCATAGGCGCGCAAGGTCGTCAGATCGGTAAGGGCGCGGGCATGGGCGGCAAGCTCAGTCAATTGCCGCATGCGCGCCGAAGCCCGGATATGCTCGGCCAGGCGATCCATCTCCCGCCCGGCCGCGGCGCCAAACCCGCCGGATACATTCACCGGCGCTCCCAGCTGTTGCAGGATCGCGTTATGTGGAATGGCGCGCAGAGCGCTTAAATCAAACCCACCGCCTTTTGCGCGCTTGGCCTGGCGCGAGCCGGTTTTAAACAGCAATCGCTGCGCAAAGCCCGACAGCAATAAGCGATAATCCGCGCGGTGAAAAAGAGACTCCTGCCAGGTCTTCAAACCGCGATAGAAATCCCAGGAGAAATTAATGTCGTTATAGAACCCGTCGCTATAATCGGCAGCATCCTGGGTGCAGATGCCGGCCCAAACCATTTCAACCGTCTTCGTCGCCAAATCAGGCGTCTCAAAATGAAGGTAGCCTTCCCCGCCCTGAAAGCTGCACTCCTCCGCCAGCGCGATCCCGTTTTTGGCAAACCGGCTGCGCACCCACGGCGTCGCCAGATGGTCGAGCCGGCTGACGAAATTTCCCGAATGGGCGCCGCGCCCCATTGACTCCCCATGAGTGTTAAAGACCAGCGCTTCGATATGAGTCATCTTCGCATTGGCCAGGGCGCGGGCAAACAAGACCTGTAACCGTTCAACGGCCAGACCCGCAGCGCATTGTCCCATGAAGCGTCCGGAGTCGGAAAATCCGAGTTGAATCGACATCCGCCCGCGCCCTGAAACATAGTCGCGATATTCAGGCTCGCGCAAAAGCCGCTCCAGAAAACGTCCGCCGCTTTCCAGCGCTTGCGGCGTTTCAAACAATGGCGAGATGTCGAGCTTTTTTTCGACCCCATAAAGCCGTGCGAGATAGACCGCGCCCATGACCGTCGCCGGCGCTTCGCACTCGGCAATTAAAAAGCGGATCGGCGTTTCCGAGTCGATATGTTTCAAAATCTGCGCACAGAGCATGAATTGTCGCCGCGCTGTCATTTTTTCAAGGAAAACCGACCCAAAGTTCACAGCGCGCTGCTGCGCCGCCGTTGATTTCTCCGCCGCGATATCGAGCGCAGAACGTCCGAGAAAGCCGGTATCGGGATCGAGCCCCAGATCCGCGCGCAGGGCCGAGCGCACCTGCGCGGCGTTCACTCTCAGGTGAATACGCGCAATCCCCAAGCCGAAGGCGTCCATTTCGGCGCGCAGCAAGATCAGTTTCGACTTTATCGTTTCGCTGTCAGTATTGCCAATTTTTTCCGAAATCACTTTTGACGCTGTGGCCAGCGATGTCAGACGCCCTTCATGGTCCCCCGTCAATAGATTGGCGGCGGCGACAACTGCTTCCGGATCGCTTAGATCTTCGCCAAAGGCGTCCGCCTGCGCACTGGTGAGCGCGGCGGCGCGGGAAAGTGTATCGCGCATCCCTTGCAAGTTTTTATCCGGCGCTTCTCCGAGAATATCATCCAGCAGGTCCACATATCGCTGAAGCTGACTTTTCTTCTCAGAAATCCGAATACGGATCGTTTCACTCCAGTGTATATCGCTGCGGCCATCAAGGTCATAGCCGACCCAGGTGGCGAGGCTCAAAGGCGCGGGGCGAATGGAAACCCAATCCTTCGGGAACTTTTCCTTGGCGATGGCGAGAATGGTCTCATTCAGCGTCCGCAAGCCGTCTTGTGCGTTCGCAACCGCGCGTTGCGCCACATCGTGCTCATAACGCAGCGTGATTGTGTCGGGCTCGGTCCGGTCAAGCGCTGCAACGGTTTTTCGCCAGTCTTTTC
>JBCBSY010000255.1:0-3881 GCA_039818925.1 Pseudomonadota bacterium
ATTTCGCCGCGGCGTTTCCCGTTCACCTGAACGCCGAGCACAACTTCGTCCTTCGCCAGCAATGCGGGGTCCGCCTTCGGCCAAGGGGCGTCGCAGACAAACCCCTCTCCGCCAAGGGTTTCCCAGCATTCCTCCGCCAGATGCGGGGTAAACGGTGCGATCAGGCGGGTCAGCGCTGACAAGGCCTCGGCGCGCGCCCAATCAGAGACCGCGGCGCTGGCTGAATTCGTCTTTTTGAGCGCGTTTAGAAACTCATAGATTCGAGCGATCGCCTTGTTGAACCGGAAATGTTCGATGTCGTCGGTGACCCCGGCAATGGCGGCGTGAGTGATCTGGCGCAAAGGCTTGTCATCATTGTTCGCGCCAGGCTTTGCCAGGTCGACATTTTTTAGGGCGCCCGGCGCCGCCGAGACGGCGTCCCAGATACGATTGATCAGTTTCCATGCGCCTTCGACACCGCTGTCGGTCCATTCCACGTCGCGCTCCGGCGGCGAGTCCGACAGCATGAACCAGCGCGCCGCATCGGCGCCGTAGGTTTCTGCGATGGCTTCCGGCGAGACGACGTTCTTTTTCGACTTCGACATCTTTTCGATGGCGCCGACAATGACGGGCTTTCCCGTTTGCGCATTTACGATCCTGTCGCCTTTACGCACGACGTCCTCAGGGAGCAGCCAGCGTTCTTTCAGCGGTTTGGAGTCATCTGAATCAAGATAGGTCTCATGTACGACCATGCCTTGCGTAAACAGGTTCGCAAATGGTTCGTCTACAGATAAATAGCCGCAATGTTTCATGGCGCGGGAGAAATAGCGCGCATAAAGAAGGTGCAGGATCGCGTGCTCGATGCCGCCGATATACTGATCCACCGGCAGCCAGTGGTCGGCGGTTTGCTTATCCACCGGCCTGTCTTTGGGCTGCGAAGCGAAGCGCGCGAAATACCATGAACTATCGACAAAAGTGTCGAACGTATCCGTTTCACGCCGCGCGTCGTTCCCACAGCGGGGGCATGGGACGTGTTTCCAGGTCGGATGGCGGTCAAGAGGGTTTCCGGGTACGGAGAAATCAGCTTCGTCGGGCAGCTTCACCGGCAAATCTTTTTCCGGCACTGGCACGATGCCGCACGCATCGCAGTGGATTGCCGGGATGGGACAGCCCCAATAGCGCTGGCGCGATACGCCCCAGTCGCGCAGACGATATTGCGTAACGCCTTCGCCCTGCCCGATGGTTTCGATTTTTTTGATCGCGGCGGCGATCGCCTCATCAATCGCCATGCCGTCAAGGAAGTCCGAATTGAACAGCGTTCCCGGTCCGGTATAGGCCTCGGCGCCGATTGTGAAAGATGACGCCTCCGCCCCTTCGGGCAGGACGACAGGCGGGACCGGCAAATCGTATTTCCGCGCGAAATCCAAATCGCGCTGGTCATGCGCCGGGCAGCCGAAAATCGCGCCGGTCCCGTAGCCGATCAAAACGAAATTCGCGATGTAGACCGGCAAGCGGCGATCGTCGAGCGGATGGGCGATCTCAAGGGGCAGCTTGTAGCCGCGCTTTTCCGCCTTTTCGATGGCTTCTTCCGATGTGCCGGCGCTGGCGCATTCGGCTATAAATTGCGCCGCCTTGTCATCGCTTTGCGCCATCGTCGCCGCCAGCGGATGATCCGGGGAAATCGCGATAAAGCTCGCGCCATATAGCGTATCGGGCCGGGTCGTGAAAACCTCGACGCCGGCGTCGAAGCCTTCCGGCGCCTTTGTTCCGTCCGCAAAACGGAACTTCATCTGCAGGCCTTTTGACTTGCCGATCCAGTTTTTCTGCATCAACCGCACATTGTCAGGCCAGCCGGAGAGCCGGCCGTCATCGAGCGCGGCGAGCAGGTCTTCCGCGGCGTCGGTGATTTTTAAAAACCATTGCGACAGGTTCCGACGTTCCACGGGCGCGCCGGAGCGCCAGCCCTTGCCGTCAATCACCTGCTCATTGGCCAGAACCGTCTGGTCCACCGGATCCCAGTTGACCAGACTTTCCTTACGGTAAGCCAGTCCGGCGTCCCAGAATTGCAGAAACAACCGCTGCTGATGGACATAATAGTCAGGGTCGCAAGTGGCGAACTCGCGGCTCCAATCGAAGGCGAGGCCCATCTGTTTCAGCTGGCCGCGCATGATGTCGATATTGCCGTAAGTCCATTGCGCGGGGTGCGCGCCGGTCTGCATCGCTGCGTTTTCCGCCGGCATTCCAAATGCGTCCCAGCCCATGGGATGCAACACGTTGTAACCGCAGGCCCGTTTATAGCGGGCGATCACATCTCCCATCGCGTAATTGCGCACGTGGCCGATGTGTATGCGCCCTGATGGGTAGGGGAACATCTCAAGGACGTAGTACTTCGGCTTGGGGTCCTTGTCGCGCGTTTCGAACGCGTTGGCGGAGGACCAACGATCATGCCATTTCGGCTCGACTTCTTTGGGGTTGTAGCGAGGCATGTCCGGCAAATCTTTCCGCAATAAAAAAACGGCGCCTAAGCGCCGTTTGTTAACTGAATTGGCGCTGAATTCTAGCCGTCGATCTGGTTTAGGCGGAGCTGGCGCGCACGGGTCAGGATCGCGTTTTCGATCTCGCGCGAGGTCGCCGGGTTCACCGTGGCGTCAGTCCAGGCGCCGGTTTCGCCCTGAACCTGACGGAACACCGAAACCCGCAGGGCGTCGGCCCTGAGCGCGCTGTCGAGGATATAAACGTTAGTCTTGAAGCGCTCGCCAGGAACCTCAGGGTTAATGTACCAGTCCGTGATGATCAGGCCAGCGATCGGATCGGCTGAAAAAACCGGCAGAAAATCCAGCGTTTCCAGCGACGCCGCCCACAGATAACGGTTGACGGTGGTCGCCTGGGCGCGGCCGGATTTGTACTCGGCGAGGGTCTCATTGCGGGCGCTGCTGGCGCTGTTGCCGCCGCAGGCGGCCAGGGCAGCGGTCGCGGTCGCCAAAGCCAAGACCTTGAACATGCTTACTTTTTCCGGGCTCATCGGTATTCTTCCTGTGTTTGGAGAGCGGCCCTCGCGCGCCGCCGCTGCAAGGCCGTGGCTTTCCTACCACAAACCGCCGATTACACAACGGGAAAGGCGCGGTCTCGCTTGAACCGGGCGGGGTGCGGCGCCATTATGAGCCATGGTCATAAAGCTGTTAACTTTATGCCGTTAACCAGTATTGCGCTTACCCGGGCTTGGCCGGGTGTAGACTTGGCGCATTTGTTGAAGGAAAAGCCGCCCAGAGGTCGGCGCCGGAGACAGGGAGGCGGCAAACTGCTTTTGGCGCCAGGGGCGTAGCGTTGGGAGACAAGCCGGTTCGCCGGTGAATATGTTTGGAGCAGTCGGGGGGCTGTTGCGGACGCAAATTGAAACAACGAGACGGCCCCGGCGCCGATGAGCGGCTCGGGTCCCGAACGAGAGTGACGGAACAAGTAAGGCTGATGACCGGTCTTCGAAACAGGCTTTTGGCGACAGGAGCGGCGTTGAGCGCAGTGGCGTTCACTGCAAGCGCAGCCTATGCCGCCGACCCGGTCAAAGTCGATATCGAGGGCGAGGCGAGCGTCGCCGCGGGCCTTGTTGATGGCGATGCGCAAGCCGACGCCAACGCCCTCCTCTCGGTTAAAGGGTCAACCGTTCTCGATAATGGTATTGAAATCGGCGCGGTGGTTTCCGCCCGCCTTGATGCAGACCAGCCCTATCAGCTTTTTGGCGGCGGGCGCTATTCAAGCCTTTTGATCGGCGGGCCGCGCGGCATCGCTCCCTCGGGCAGCGACGCCTATCTTCAGGGCGCTTATGCCTATGCCCGGGGATCCTTCGGTCAGTTGATCGTCGGGCGCGATCAAGGCGTGGCGCGCATGTTGGCCGTGTCTTCGCCGAC
>JBCBSY010000256.1:0-3829 GCA_039818925.1 Pseudomonadota bacterium
GCGGTAGTGGCTGCGTAGCCAATCCGGCGCATCGTCTTTCGCCATATAGGCCATGATGACGCCCACGACTGCGGCAATGCTAACCTCATCTACATTCTCTACCTTGTCGCCGTCGTCACCGGCATTACCGCAGTCGTGGGCGTCATCATGGCCTATATGGCGAAAGACGATGCGCCGGATTGGCTACGCAGCCACTACCGCAATCAAATCCATATTTTCTGGAAAGGGCTCGTATACAGCCTCGTCGGCTTGGTGCTGACCTTCGTTGTGATCGGGTTGCTGGTCTGGCTCGCCGCCTTCATCTGGTACGTGGTGCGCGTGGTTAAAGGCATGCAGGCGCTTTCAAAGAGAGAGGCTTATCCCAATCCCGACAGCTGGGGCTTTTAGAGGTTGTCGCTTTGAGGAATAAAAAGGGGCCGGTTTCCGGCCCCTTAACTTTAAAAGCGGTGCTACCCGTCGCTACGCCGCTTTCTTGTAAAGCGTGTCGCCGGCCTTCGCCATTTCGCGGAATTTCTCCGGAGGATTGAACCGCGCGCCGTATTTCTGCGCGAGGCTTTCGGCTTTGCGGACAAATGCATCGACGCCAATCGTGTCGATATGACTCATCGGGCCGCCGGTCCAGGGCGCAAAACCCCAGCCGAAAATGGCGCCAAGATCGGCTGACTGCGGATCAGAGACGATGCCTTCGGCGAAACACTGCGCCGCGGGAATAAGCTGCGCATAAAGGAGACGCTCCTTAACCTCATCAAGGCTCGGCTGATCCTCCGCAAGCGGATAATGCTCCGACAGGCCTTTCCAAAGATGCTTTTTGCCGCCTTCCGGATACTCATAGAACCCGCCGCCGGATTTGCGGCCTTTGCGGCCAAGATCTTCAACGAAGGTCTTGAGCAGTTGATATACCGGTTCTCCGCTGGGGTCCTGCCCTGTTTCTTTCGCCGTGGCGGTGGCGATGCGAAGGCCAAGCTCCTGCGAGGTCTCGTCACATAGCGCGAGCGGACCGACCGGCATGCCAAGCGACTTGGCGGCGTTTTCGATCAGCGCCGGCTTCACCCCTTCCGTCACGAGCAACATCGATTCATTGATATAAGGCGGGACAACGCGGTTGGTGTAAAACCCGCGTGTATCCTTCACGACAATCGGCGTCTTTTTGATCATCCGCACATAGTCGAGCGCGGTCGCCAGCGCGCGATCGCCGGACTCTTCGCCCGGGATGATTTCCACCAGCGGCATCTTGTCGACTGGCGAGAAGAAGTGAATGCCGATGAATTGATCCGGGCGCTCGGAGTGCTTCGCGAGCCCCGTGATCGGCAGCGTCGAGGTGTTTGAGGCGAAGATCACATCTTTGCCGATCACCGCTTCGGTTTTCTTGATGACGTCTTCTTTGACATCAGGGTCCTCAAATACCGCCTCAATGATCAGATCGACGTCCTTGAGGTCGTTATAGTCGGTCGTCGGCGTAATTCGCGCCAGCAACGCCTCGCCCTTTTCCTTGGAGACCTTGCCGCGCGAAACGCCTTTTTCGACGATCTTTTCCGAGTAGCCCTTGCCCTTCTGAGCATATTCCAGGTCGCGGTCGAGGAGGACGACTTCCGCACCGCCCTTGGCGGTCACGTAAGCAATGCCAGCGCCCATCATGCCTGCGCCGAGGACACCGACTTTCTTAAGCTCCGCTGGCGGCACGCCACCCGGACGCTGCTCGCCTTTTTCCGCCGCCTGCTTGTTGATGAACAGGGTGCGGATCATGTTGCGCGCCGTCGGACCAGACAGCAGCTTCATGAAATATTTCGACTCAATACGGATCGCCGTGTCGAAGGGCACGATCGAACCTTCATAAAGACAGGACAGGATCGACTGCACCGCTGGATAGTTGTGGTTGGTTTCACGCTGGGCCATGGCGTTCGCCGCCATGAAGAATTGTACAGAGCGCGGATCCATCGCACCGCCGCCGCCCGGAAACTTGAACCCTTTCTTGTCCCAGGGCTGCGTCACTTTCGGATTGGCTTTGACCCATTCCTTGGCTTTGGCCACCACATCTTCTGCGGGAACAACATCCTGAATGATGCCCTGCCCTTTGGCGGTATTCGGATCAATGGGTCGTCCTTGCGTCGCCAGCATGGCGGCGTTCTGAAGTCCGGCCAGACGCGGCAGGCGTTGGGTTCCGCCGGCGCCGGGCAAAAGCCCGACCTGGACTTCGGGAACGCCGAGTTGAATTTTCGGATTGTCCGCGACAACGCGGTGATGACAGGCAAGGACAAGCTCAAGCCCGCCGCCAAGCGCCAGACCATTCACCGCGGCGGCGACCGGTTTCGCCTGCGCTTCGCCTTTCAACAGTGCTTTTGCGGGATGCCCGCCGGTTTCAAGTTTGCGCAGAACCTTGTTCAAGCCGAACGCAGCTTCAAAGCGCTCCTTGCCCGTGGAAGCGGCGGCGCCGCCGGTTGACCCGGAACCCAGCATGTTCAGATCCGCCCCCGCCAGGAACCCGGACTTCTTGCCGGAGGTGATGACCGCGCCTTTGACGTTGTCATCCGCGATGAACTCGTCGACCCAGTCCGCGAATTCCTTCATCAGCGTTGCGTCCCAGACATTCATCGACTTGCCGGGCAAGTCGATGGTCACCAGCGCGATGCCGTCGCTGTCGATATCAATATTCAGTGCTTCATATGCCATTGTTCTGTGTCCGTCCCGATGAGGTCAGTTAAACGCGTTCGATGATTGTCGCCGTGCCCATGCCGGCGCCAATGCACAAGGTGACAAGCGCCGTCGACTTTCCTGAGCGCTCAAGCTCGTCGACCATGGTGCCCATGATCATCGCGCCCGTAGCGCCAAGAGGATGCCCCATGGCGATGGCCCCGCCATTGACGTTGATGTCCGAGTGATCAATGTCGAGCGCCTGCATAAAGCGCAAAACCACCGACGCAAACGCCTCGTTCAACTCCCATAAATCAATGTCGTTTTTCGACATGCCGGCACGATCAAGCGCTTTTTGCGCTGCGAATTCCGGCCCGGTGAGCATGATCGTCGGCTCCGACCCGATGGACGCCATCGAACGGATGCGCGCGCGCGGTTTCAATCCAAGTTTCTTGCCGACTTCCTCATTGCCGATCAACACCGCCGCCGCGCCGTCGACGATTCCGGAGGAATTGCCCGCATGATGCACATGATTGATCTTTTCAAACTCTGCATATTTCTGAAGCGCCACCGCATTGAAACCGAAATTCTCGCCAAGGCCGGCGAAAGAAGGGTTCAGCGCGCCGAGTGACTGCATGTCGGTATTGGCGCGCACGGTTTCGTCATGGTCGAGAATCACTTCGCCAATCACGTCCTTGACCGGCATGATCGATTTTTCGAACCGGTTTTCTTTCCAGCTTTGCGCGGCGCGTTTCTGGCTTTCCACCGCATAGGCGTCGACATCGTCGCGCGAGAACCCGTATTTGGTCGCAATTAAATCAGCGGAAATGCCCTGCGGCACGAAATAGGTTTTGAAGGCGGTTTCCGGATCGGTTGGCCAGGCGCCGCCGTCAGAACCCATGGGCACCCGGCTCATACATTCGACGCCGCCGCCAATCGTCATGTCCGCTTCGCCAGCCTTGACCTTCGCAGCGGCGATGTTAATCGCCTCAAGGCCTGACGCGCAGAACCGGTTAACCTGAATGCCTGACGTGGTTTCCGGATAGCCTGCGTTCAAAATTGCTGTCCGGGTGACCACCGCGCCCTGCTCGCCTACCGGTGACACGCAGCCAAACGCCACATCCTCAATCGCGCGCGCATCGACTTCATTGCGGTCTCGGATAGATTCCAGCACCTGGGTGGCCAGCGCGACCGGCGTCAC
>JBCBSY010000257.1:0-3829 GCA_039818925.1 Pseudomonadota bacterium
CACGAGGTCCTCCTGTCGTGGTTGGTCAGCGGCGGGTGGCGATGAGGCGGGTGGCGGCGAGGCCGATTCCGATCGCGGCGAGCAGGATCGCGGCTTCCACGGCAACGCCGAGCGTCAGCATCTGACTTTGAATCGAGTCCCAATAGGCAAGCGCCCGGTCACGGAGCGTGACGACGCTTTCTTCAATCACCGAGTCGTCAGAAAAGACCGGTTCCGGCGGCGCGTCCTCGGCGTCTTGGACAAGGTCAACGGTTCCCTCGGTTGATGTCTCGGCCGCAGTGTCGGCAGACGCCGGTGGTTCCGTATCAGATGTCGCATCCGTTTGCGCGTCCAATTGTGAATCCGACGGCTCTTCTGGTTGCGATTCTGGCGGCGCGTCCTGTTGCGGTTGCTGTTCCTGCATGGAGCCTTTGATGTAGCGCGGAAGACCTCGAAACTTCTAACAGTTTCGCTCTTGCGCGCAACTGGCCAAAGCGCAGGCCCTGACGTTGTTCCGGCACGCCATCATCGCTAATTGCCGCAATTTCCTTTCAGGCGGTCAGCTCCGCCTGCTGCGCAGCAAGGTCGGCGCATCCTGCCTTGGCGAGGCTTAACAGCGCCTGAAACTGTTCGTCCGTAAACGGATCGCCCTCCGCCGTCGCCTGCACCTCAACCAGACCGCCAGTTCCGGTGATCACAAAATTTGCATCGGCCTGCGCTGTGGAGTCTTCGTCATAATCAAGGTCGAGCGCAGGCGCGCCGCCCACCAGGCCACAAGAGATCGCCGCCACCCGGTCGCGGATGGGGCTTTCGGTAATAATGCCCTGACCGACCGCCCATGCACAGGCCTGATGCATGGCGATCCATGCGCCGGTAATGGAAGCCGTGCGGGTCCCGCCATCGGCCTGAATGACATCGCAGTCGATCAGGATCTGACGCTCGCCAAGCGCCTTCAAATCGACCACCGCGCGCAAGGACCGCCCAATCAGGCGCTGAATTTCCTGGGTTCGCCCGGACTGGCCTTTCTTGGCCTCGCGCCGCATACGCTCCCCGGTGGAGCGGGGCAACATTCCATACTCGGCCGTGACCCAGCCGCGCCCGCCGCCGCGCAGCCAGGGCGGGGTGGTTTCATCCCAACTTGCCGTGCACAGCACATGCGTGTCGCCAAACCGCACAAGGCAGGAGCCCTCTGCATGTTTTGCAACGCCGGTCTCAAAGGACACAGCGCGAAGCTCGTTAAAGGCGCGGCCGGACGGTCTCATAGATGTCTCCGTTGATTAAGCCGCCCTCCTTAGACCGGAGTGAGGGAGACTGTCGAGCCACGACATCGCCAAAGCCGGCCCTCTTGTTCGTTTTGTCATACAGTCTATTTTTCTTAACGCGGCGACAAATGCTGGTATTAGGAGCACCATGACGGTTTTGACGGACATCGACGAACGCTCGCGCGAGATCTTCCGCCGCCTCGTGGAGACCTATCTTGAAACCGGCGAGCCGGTGGGATCGCGCACGTTAAGTCATGACAACAAGATTGCCGTATCCGCCGCGACTGTGCGCAATGTCATGGCGGATCTGACAGACATGGGGCTTTTACACGCGCCGCATATTTCCGCCGGACGCCTGCCGACAGAGCTTGGCTTGCGCTTATTTGTCGACGGCCTGATGCAGGTCGGCGACCTGACGGATGAGGAGCGCCGGGCGATTGAGTCCGAAGCGCGCGCCGATAGCGAAGACAACTTGCTTGAAGTGGCGGCGGCGCGGCTCTCTGGCCTCACTCAGACCGCAAGTCTGATCATGGCGCAGAAGTCAGACGCCCCGTTGCGGCAGATCGAGTTTGTCCGTACAGGACCGGGCAAGGCGCTCGTCGTCATGGTGTTTGAAGACGGCCGTGTTGAAAACCGTATCATTGAGGCGGCTGATGACCTGCCCGCATCCGCCCTCATTGAAGCAGGGAACTATTTAAACGCCCGCTTGCGCGGGCGCAGCCTGCAGGAAACGCGCAGCAACATCCTCAACGAGGTGGAATCAAACCGCGCCGAACTCAATGAACTGACGGCGCGATTGGTGCGCGAAGGCGTTGCTGACATCGCCGGCGATGAGGACTGGCGGCTGATCGTACGCGGCCGCGGGCACCTGCTGGACGAAGCCGCGCACGACATCGAACGGGTGCGGCGGCTGCTGGACGACCTGGAGCGCAAGCGCGACGTCGTCGAGCTGCTGACCGCCGCCCGCGACGGCGAGGGGGTGCGGGTTTTCATCGGGTCTGAAAACCGGCTGTTTTCGCTTTCCGGGTCCTCGGTGATCGCCGCTCCCTATCGCGATGAAAATCGCAAAATCGTTGGGGTTCTGGGGGTTATCGGCCCAACGCGGCTGAATTACGCCCGCGTCGTCCCAATTGTGGACTATACCGCCGAAGTGCTCTCCCGGATGTTGAAATAGGCGCCTCGCGCGCGTAAATGCCCCCAAGGTTTACAGAAAACAAAGCAGTCTCATGAGTGATCAAAACGACCCCGTGACGCCATCCAGCGCCAAGACCGCACAAGCGGAACCAGACATTCTGGACGAGAGCGATATTGCCCGGGATGGCGATGACGATGCGCTGGTCAAGGCGCAAATTGAAATTGCTGCGCTAAATGATCGCGTCTTGCGCATTGCCGCCGAGCTTGAGAACACCCGCCGTCGCGCCGAGCGCGATAAAGCGGACGCCGGACGCTATGCAATCTCGAATTTCGCCCGTGATCTGATTGGCGTCGCTGACAATTTTGAACGCGCCTTGCACGCCGCTGATAATAGCGAAGCAAAAGACGAAGTTGTCGCTGGGCTGATTGACGGTCTGAAAATGACGGAAAAAGAGCTATTGGCGGTACTCGATCGTCACGGCGTGCGCCGGGTCGCCGCAGAGCGCGAAAAGTTTGACCCGAACCTTCATCAGGCAGTGGCGCAAATTCCGCATGCTGAAATTCCGGCCGGTCACGTTGTTGATGTGGCCCAACAAGGCTTTACAATCGGAGAACGTGTCCTACGCGCCGCCATGGTGACCGTATCCAGCGGGGCCGCCGAGGCGGACAGGCCGGCAACGCCAGAGACCGGCGGCGAACGTTTGGACACCAAAGTCTGAAGCATTGCGCCTAAGCGCGTTTCGGGCCCGCGGCCTTCACCGCATTGTCCACATAGGGCTCATAAATATGGAAATTTTCGACGAACATGGCCGCAAGCTTCGCCGCCTGCGCATCATAAGCCGCGCCATCTTCCCACGTATCGCGCGGATTGAGGATTGCTTTATCAACGCCGGGAACGTCGGTTGGAACCTCAAATCCGAAGACGGGATCTTCGCGCATGGGCGCGTTTTTCAAAGAGCCCTTGAGCGCCGCGGTCAACAGGGCCCGGGTTTCCTTGATTGGCATACGCCGGCCCTGACCGTGCGGTCCTCCGGTCCAGCCGGTTGAAACCAGCCAGCAGGAAACGTCGTGTTGGTCAATCAGCTTGCCGAGCAGCGCGCCATATTCAGACGGATGACGGGGCATGAAGGGCGCGCCAAAGCAGGTGGAGAAGGTCGCTTCAGGGTCCTTGCCGAGTCCTTTTTCAGTTCCCGCCACTTTCGCGGTGTACCCGGACAGAAACATGTACATAGCCTGCGCAGGCGTCAGCTTCGCGATGGGCGGCATGACGCCAAAAGCATCGCAGGTCAGCATGATAATGTTTTTCGGATGGGTGGCGACGCCTTCGAGGCTGGCGTTCGGGATGTAATGGATCGGGTACGCGCCGCGCGAATTCTCCGCAAGCGATGCATCGTCAAGATCCAGTGTGCGCGTCGCCGGGTCCATCACCACATTCTCCAGCACCGTGCCGAAAC
>JBCBSY010000258.1:0-3827 GCA_039818925.1 Pseudomonadota bacterium
CGTTGAAATACGCTGCAAGGACTGTCACGGCACGGCGGCCGCCTATCCGAATCTGAAAACCACCGGCCCGGCTGCGGGGCCCGACGGACGCGATCTCTCCGTCCTGAAAAACCCTGACGGGCGTAACCGGTTTGAATGGATCAAACGCGACCGCAAGGACGTTTTGATACAGCGCTCAATCATCGATCCTGATCTTGAATGGGAGGTCTCGCTGGTCAAGGACAGCATCGATCCCTCGTCTCAGAACTACAACGAAAAATCTGCGCGGGCCAAAACCACATGGCTTGCGGATAACGGCGCCGTGCGCTGGGGACGCGATGCTGATCCGGCCACACTGGCGCACAAAGACGACGAGATGGAGTGCTACACCTGCCATCTTTCCTGGACGACATCCTGTGGCGGTTGCCATTTGCCGATTGAAGCGAACTGGAAAACCGAAGCGCATAAATATGAGGGCGAGACGACGCGCAACTACGCGACCTACAACCCGCAGGTCGCACGCGATCAGATGTTCCAGCTGGGCAAGCATCAGGATACGAAAAACAACACCATCGCGCCGGTGCGCTCATCCTCGGCGCTGGTTCTCTCCTCCACCAATGTCAATCGCGAACGCATCTATGTGCAGCAGCCGCCGATTTCTGCCGCCGGTTTTTCCAGCCAGGCCTTCGCCCCGCACTTCCCGCACACCGTGCGCAAGACGGAGACAAAAACCTGCACCGACTGTCATCTTTCTGCGGACAATGACAACAACGCCATCATGGCGCAGCTTTTATTGCTCGGCACAAACTTCGTGAATTTCGTCGGATTGCACGCCTATACCGGGGTTGACGGCGGCATCGAGGCCGTGCGCGTCACCGAATGGGATGAACCGCAAGCGGTGTTCGGATCTTATCTCCAGAAATATGCCTATCCCGATTACTATAAGGCGCATGTGGAGCGGAACGGCCGGGAGCTCATCAACTGGACGCGGGGCAAGACATTCGGCGACGGCCTGACGGGCGAGACTGGTGCGCTGGAGGAAATCGCGAATGTGCGCCAGGACGCCGGCGGCGCGGTGAACTGTCTGCAATTGCGCGGTGAATATCTCTTCGCCGCCGAGGGCAAAGGCGGCTTTCGCGCTTATGACGTGGCGTCGATCGCCAATAAGGGGCTCTCCGAACGGTTCCTAACGGCGCCGTTCTCACCGCTTGGCCACGACACCCATGTGCAGTCGAAAAACGCCACCTGCATGGCGCTCGCCACCAATCAGCCGATCGATCCGCCGCGCAATACGCCTGAGTTGCGGGAAATGAACCGCGAGCAGGCGTTCCACCCGATCTACAACTACGCGCTGATCACCGATGCCGAAGAAGGGCTCATTCTTGTTGACGTCAACACGCTTTCCGATGGCGAACCGCGCAATAACTTTTTTGAACGAACGCTGACCTGGAACGATAGCGGCGTTTTAAATGGCGCGCGCCACATCACGCTTGGCGGTCATTACGCCTATATCGCCGCCGATGCGGGGCTTGTGGTGCTCAACCTCGATGACCCGCTCAATCCGAAAACCGAAACCGTTATTCCCGTTGAGGATATGCGCGCCAGCGCCTTGCAGTTCCGCTATCTTTTTGTCACCGACGCACAAGGCCTCAGCGTTTTCAATGTCACAAACCTCGCGGCGCCGGAGCGAGTGGCGGGCGCACGCATAGACCTTGCAGACGCACACAAAGTCTATCTTGCGCGAACCTACGCCTATGTCGCTGCAGGCGCGCAAGGCCTTGCTATTGTCGACATCAAAAACCCCGAGGCGCCATCGCTTTATCAAATGTTCACTGCGGGCGGCGCGCTCAATGACGCCCGCGACGTGATGGTCGCAACCACGAACGCGTCGCTCTTTGCCTATGTGGCCGACGGTAGAAACGGCATGAAAGTGCTGCAGCTGACCAGCCCGGATTCGCAGCCCAATTTCTATGGATTTTCACCACCGCCAAAACCGGAACTGATTGCCTGGCGCGACACCGGCAAACCTGCGCTGGCGCTCTCCAAAGGTCTCGACCGCGACCGCGCCGTTGACGAGTCCGGTCATCAAATGGCGGTGTTTGGCCGTTATGGCTCGCGCCCTTTCACGCGCGCGGAGATGGAGCGGCTATTTCTTCAGAAGAATGGTGAGCCATATTTTGTAAGCGACATGATCGAAACAACTAACGACTGACGAAAGTCAGCGAATATTTTTTGAGCGCGTCACGGAGAAGTGTTCCAAGGCGCAAATGAATTGGGGTGATGGCCATGTGGGGCGTGGTCTTTGGTCTTGCTACAGTGCTGACGCTGGCGGTTGTTCTGCTGCCGGTCGCACGGCGCAGCAACATTCCCTATACGGTGGTTCTGGCGATTGCGGGTATTCTGCTCGGGTTCGGGGCGCAGCAATTCGGTGTTGCCCCGGGCGATCTTTCAGCGGACCCCTATGCGGCGCACGGCGAGGAATCGTTTTGGGCGCAATTGGCGCAGGCGGTCGGCGGACTGGATATCACCGCCGACGTCATCTTGTTCCTGTTCCTGCCGGCGCTGGTATTCGAAAGCGCCCTGTCGCTCGACTTGCGCAAGCTGATGCAGGATATCCGGCCGATCCTGTTTCTGGCGGTCGTCGGTGTCGCGATTTCGACTGTCATTGTCGGCGCGTCTGTCTGGGCGGCGTCCGGCATGGCGCTGATCGTTTGCTTGCTGCTCGGCGCAATCGTTTCCGCAACGGACCCCGTGGCGGTCATTGCACTCTTTAAAGACTTGAGTGCGCCAAAGCGCCTGACCGTTCTTGTCGAGGGCGAAAGTTTGTTCAACGACGCAACGGCGATTGTCATCTCGTCAATTTTCATCGCCATTCTGGCGCAAGGCGCAAACCCAAACATCATCGCCAGCGCCGGTCAATTTTTGGTCGTCTTTCTCGGCGGTATCGCGGTTGGAATTGTCGGCGCGCGCCCGGTCGTCTGGCTGATGCGCGCCTTCCGGCGGGATTCCATCATCATCCTGACGCTGACGGTGACGCTTCCGTTTCTGGTGTTTGTGATTGCCGAACACTTCCTGCACGTCTCCGGCGTGATGGCCGTTGTCGCCGCAGGGCTGACCATCGGGTCGCTCGGGCGGCGCATGATCCCGCCGAAAATTTTTACCGAGGTCGAGCACACCTGGCATCAGCTGGGTTTCTGGGCGACATCGCTGATTTTTATTCTGGTGGGGCTCGCCGTGCCCGGCTTGCTTGGTGAAAACGCCGTCGCCTATGCAGATGACATCATCCTTGTGATCATCGCGGCGACGCTGGCGCGCGGCTTTATCATCTTCGGCCTGCTGCCCCTGCTCGCCCGCTTTGGCGCGGCGCAAAGCGTCAGTCTTGGCTACCGGACCATCATGCTCTGGGGCGGATTGCGCGGCGCTGTTTCACTGGCGCTGGCGTTGATTGTGCTGGAGGCCGAAGCGATCTCGGAGGAATCGCGCGTTTTCATCGGCGTGCTGGTCACGGGTTATGTCCTCTTCACCCTGCTTTTTCAGGCGACAACTATTCACGGCTTCATGCGGCTGTTCGGCCTCGATAAACTCTCGCCCAGCGACCAGGCCGTGCGAGATCGGTCGGTTGCAACCGCATTGGAGAAAGTCTCAACCGACCTGGATCGGTTCGCCGAATTTCATAAAGTCGACAGTGAAGAACGGGCGCGCGCCGTAAAACGCCTTGAAGATGCGATTGTCCGCGAGCGCGCCAGTCAGACAGACAACACCCTTTCTCAAGAGGACTGGCTGCGAACTGGTCTCGCCATGGCGCTGGCGCAGGAACGCCGTCTTTATCTTTCGCGTTTTGGCGAAGG
>JBCBSY010000259.1:0-3812 GCA_039818925.1 Pseudomonadota bacterium
GCCCATGGCGATGACGCGCAAAAGCAGAAATATCTGCCCAAGATGGTGTCCGGCGAATGGGGCGGGACGATGAACCTGACCGAGCCGCATTGCGGGACCGACCTCGGCCTGTTGCGCACCAAGGCTGTTCCGCAAGATGACGGCAGCTACAAGATTTCCGGCACCAAGATTTTCATCTCCGCCGGCGAGCATGATCTGACCGACAACATCATTCACCTGGTCCTGGCCCGGATTGAAGGCGGGCCGGAAGGCGTGAAGGGGATTTCGCTCTTTATCGTGCCGAAATACCACGTCAACGAGGACGGATCGCTCGGTGATCGCAACGGCGTTTCCTGTGGCTCCATCGAAGAGAAGATGGGCATCCACGCCAATTCAACCTGCGTCCTCAACTATGATGAGGCGACGGGCTATCTTTTGGGCGAGCCGCATAAAGGTCTTCGCGCGATGTTCACGATGATGAACGAAGCGCGGCTTGGCGTCGGCCTGCAAGGGCTCGCCATTTCAGAGGTGTCGTACCAGAACGGCGCCGCTTATGCGAATGACCGGCTTCAGGGACGTGCGCTGACCGGACCGAAGGCGCCGGACAAGCCGGCTGATCCGATCATCGTTCATCCGGATGTGCGCCGTATGCTGATGGAACAGCGCGCCACCATCGAGGGCGGGCGCGCCTGGATGTACTGGTCGGCGCTGCAGGCCGACCTCCATCACAAATCGCCCGATGAGGCTGAGCGCCAAAAGGCTGAAGACCTGCTCGGGCTGATGACGCCGGTGCTGAAATCCTACCTCACCGACAAAGGCTACGCGCAGGCGACAAATGCGCAGCAGGTGCTTGGCGGTCACGGCTATATTCAGGAATGGGGCATGGAGCAGTTCGTGCGTGATGCGCGCATCGCCATGATCTATGAAGGCGCGAACGGCATTCAGGCGCTGGACCTGGTCGGGCGAAAGCTCGCGCAAAATGGCGGTCGAGCGATTATGACGTTCTTCGCCGAGATTGACGAGTTCATTAAAGACAATGAAGGCGATGACGCGCTTAAGCCGTATCTGGACGGGCTTGGCGCGGCGAAAGCCGACGTTCAGGAAGCGACGCAATGGTTCATGGCGAACGCCATGCAGAACCCTGACAATGCCGGCGCCGGATCCATGGACTATCTGAACATGGTCGCGCTGTTGTGCCTGGCGCAGGGCTGGGCGCGTCTCGCCAAAGCCGCGCTTGAGCGCAAGGCCGATGGAACAAGTGACAGCTTTTTCGAACACAAGCTGATCACCGGACGGTTCTTCCTGGAGCGGGTTCTGCCCGACACCAAATCGCATCTCGCGAAACTCAAAAGCGGCGCAGAGTCGATGATGGCGATGCCTGCAGAGGCGTTTTAGGGCTTTACGCTCAAATTCAGCAATATTTTGCTGGAAGGGGCTTTGCGGCCCCTTCTTTCTTTATAGCGCTTCAATTAGGGTGCGCGCCAATGGCGCGGATGACGCCGCGCTGACAAATTCAGAATTTATGAGGGTAGATCATGCGGAAATTGATATTGACGCTTTTAGGGGCGACCGCGCTGGCCGCGTGCGGGCAAAACGGCGAAGCGCCATCGGTTACAACGCCGCCGCCGGCGGCGGCCGAATCGGCTCAGCCGGCGGCGCCGAGTGCGGAAGCGATAGAGGCGGAAACCACACGGCTCAATGCTTGGTTTGCGGAGAAATGGCAGGAGGAGCTCGATTTCTCCCCGCTCTTCAAGACCTATCTAGGCATGAAGGAGAATAATGACGAAGTCGATGACCTTTCCGAAGCCGCCGCCGATGAGCAACTGGAATGGCGCCGTAATGCTGTCGCGGAAATGCGCGCGAGTTTTGATTACGACCTTCTGACGCCGGAAGCAAAAACGTCATTCGATCTTTTTGCGTATCAGCTTCAACAGGAAGAAGCGTCCTTGCCGTTCCGCCGTCGCGGTTATGTGTTTCATCAGATGAGCGGTCCGCACGCGAACCTTCCAAACTTTCTGATCAATTTTCATGCAGTCGACACTGCTGACGACATGAGCGCCTACATTACGCGCATCAGCGGCGTGTCACGGGCGTTGGGTCAGGCGCTTGAGCGCGCGCAGATCAACGCGTCGGAAGGCGTGCGTCCGCCGCAATTTGCTTATGACGGTGTCCTGAACCAGGCGCGCGCACTGGTGACTGGCGCGCCATTTGACGGTGAGGGCGCTGCGCCGCTCTGGTCTGACGCTCAAGGCAAGATCGCAACGCTGCTTGACGGCGACATCATCGACGAAGAGCAAGCGGAAATCATGCGCGATGAAGCGCGTGAAGCTTTGGTCAATGAATTTAAGCCGGCCTATGACGCGCTGATCGCGTGGCTTGAAGAAGACCGGGCGAATGCAGATGAAATTGCGACCGGCGTGCACAAGCTTCCTGATGGCGCGGCGTTTTACGAAGAACGGCTCGCCTTTAACACGACCACCGACATGACTGCCGACGAAGTGCACCAACTTGGTCTCGATGAAGTCGCGCGCATTCGCAGTGAGATGGAAGCGATCAAGGAACAGGTCGGCTTTGAAGGAACCCTGCAGGAATTCTTTACCTTCGTGCGTGAAGACGAGCAGTTCTACTATCCGAACACCGACGAAGGCCGTCAGGCCTATATCGACGCCGCGGAAGAATATCTCGACTATATCAATCAGCGGTTGTCCGACTTTTTCGGAATCCTGCCCAAAGCGGATCTCGTGGTGAAGCGGGTTGAGGCGTTCCGCGAGCGCGACGGCGGCGCCCAGCACTATTTCGCCGGCACGCCGGACGGTTCGCGTCCCGGCATCTACTATGCCCACCTTTCAGACATGAGCGCGATGCCGATCCCGCAACTTGAAGTGATCGCTTATCATGAAGGCAATCCCGGCCATCACATGCAGATCTCAATTGCTCAGGAGTTGACCGGCGTGCCGGAGTTCCGGACGCAAGCCGGCTTTACGGTCTATTCCGAAGGCTGGGCCCTTTACTCTGAGCTTTTGGCTAAGGAAATGGGAGCGTATGAAGACCCGTATTCAGATTTTGGCCGCCTGACGACGGAGATTTGGCGCGCGATCCGTCTGGTGGTTGACACCGGACTTCACGCGAAGGGCTGGACGGAAGAAGAGGCGGTGGCGTATTTCACTGCGAATTCACCGGCGGCTGACGGTCAGATCCGATCAGAGGTGAAACGTTACATCGTCATGCCTGGGCAGGCGACGGCGTATAAAGTTGGTATGCTGAAGATTTTGGAGCTGCGCGCAGCCGCAGAGGCGGAGCTTGGCGACAATTTCGACATTCGCGGCTTTCACGATATCGTGCTGGGCGGCGGCGCGATGCCTCTTTTGATGCTGGAGGCCCGCGTCCAGGCCTGGGTCGAGTCGCGCAAAGCCGCCTGACCGGCTTTCCAATTGTTCACCTCTCAACGGGACGGGATTTAGGCAGTCATTAACAAATGGCGCCTTATCCCGTTCTTTGTGCATGAAGAGGGGACCGGCGCGGCGCCAGCGCAACGCTTCCGGTTTTCATCACGGCCTTTGATGTTTGCGTTGTTGCTCCTTGATGCGGGTTTAATCCCATACGCCTCCAAGGCGTGAAAGGAGAGATATGATGAGCCGGAAAACCTATAGGTTCGATCTGGTGGCCGCCGACGGGACATTCGTACGGCGCGTTTCCCGGCGATGCACCAACATGAGCGCGCGCGAACGGGCCCAGCGCCTTTTGCGCAAGACGCCCGACGCGGCGGCGGTCTTCGGCTATGAAGTCAACGGCATCGCTGTCCACGCGGCGTATCGCGACTAGCCCCGATTAGG
>JBCBSY010000260.1:0-3802 GCA_039818925.1 Pseudomonadota bacterium
TAAGGAGATAGCCGCATCCACAGCCGCCACACAAGAGCATGGAGCAAGTGATGGCTGCGAAGGGTCGAAATGAGGATTTATGGCGGGGGCGATTGCGGCTTCGGCTGACGGATTTTTAACGAGATTGCAGGCGCGGCGATTGCCGGCGCCATTGACGGCCAGCACGCTGGCAGACGCGGGGATCAGCGCCGCTGATCTGGCCAGCCTGTTTGAGAGCCAGCTGACGAGTCGGCGGCTCGACCTGGAAGCGCGGCGGCTCGGAGCAGAAAAGCGCGGGTTTTATTCCATCGGCAGCGCAGGCCACGAAGGCAACGCTGCGGTTGCACGGGCTTTTCGTATCGATGACGTCGCCTTTCTGCACTACCGCAGCGGCGCCTTTTACATCGAACGCGCGGCGAAACTGCCGGGCGAAACCCCGATCTGGAATATGGCGCTGTCCTTTGTCGCATCATCAGAGGATCCAATTTCAGGCGGCCGCCACAAAGTGATTGGGTCCAAACCCTTGTTCATTCCACCACAGACCTCGACCATCGCGTCCCATCTCCCCAAGGCGGTGGGCGCCGCGTTTTCCATCGCCCTTGCGCGCACGCATAAAAAACCGGACGCCATGCTGCCGCACGATGGCGTCGCCTTGTGTTCCTTCGGCGATGCATCCGCTAACCACTCAACCGCCGTCGGCGCCATCAATGCGGCCGCCCATACAGGCTATCGCGGGCTGCCGCTGCCATTGGTTTTTATCTGCGAAGACAACGGCATCGGTATCTCCGTCAGAACGCCTGAAGGCTGGATCAACGCCAGTTACGCACATCGTCCGGGCCTGCGCTATCTTTATGCAGACGCCCGCGATCCGGTTGACACCATGCGCGCGGCAAAAGAAGCCGAACGTTGTGCGCGCGGCGCGAGAAAGCCGGTGTTCCTGCATTTGCGCACCGTCCGCCTGATGGGACACGCCGGGTCGGACATTGAAAGCGGGTATCGCGACCGCGCGGACATCGACCGTGAAGCCGACGATGATCCGCTGCTTCATACCGCCCGGCGGTTGATTGAGGCAGGCGCCATGTCGCTCGACGAGATAGAAACGCTCTATTCGGATATTGGCGGGCGCGTGCGCCGCGCCATGGAAGAAGCCTGCAATCGCCCAAAACTGTCCTGCGCCAGGGATGTGACTGAAAGCCTGACGCCGCTGGTTCGAGCGCGGCGTGCAAAACGTCCCGGTAAATATCTGCCCGGCGCACCGGATGATGCGCGCACGAAGTCCGAACCTCAACATTTATCGCGCCTGATTTCGCTGGCGCTTGCCGAACAGATGGAACAGGACGCCAATGTCGTCGTCTTTGGCGAGGACGTTGCAAAAAAGGGCGGCGTTTACGGCGCCACAACACGGCTTCAACCAAAGTTCGGACCTTCGCGCGTTTTTGATACAATCCTTGATGAGCAGTCCATTCTCGGCATGGCGATTGGCCTTGGGCACAACGGATATCTGCCCGTGCCAGAGATTCAATTTCTCGCTTATGTTCACAATGCGGAGGATCAGTTGCGCGGCGAAGCCGCCTCGTTATCCTTCTTCTCCAAGGGTCAGTATAAAAATCCTATGGTCGTGCGGATTGCTGGCCTCGCCTATCAGAAAGGTTTCGGCGGTCACTTCCACAACGACAATTCGGTCGCGGTTTTTCGCGATATTCCCGGCCTCATTCTCGCCTGTCCGTCTTCCGGCCGCGAAGCGGTGAAACTGATGCGCGAAGCGTTTCGGCTGGCGCGCGAGGAAGGCCGCGTGGTGGTCTTCCTTGAACCGATTGCTCTTTACGGAACCAAAGACCTCTATGAAGAAGGCGACGGATTGATGACCGCGCCGTTTGAAACAATTGAAGCCGCCGCGCCCTTTGGGGAAGTCAATCAGATCGGCGATGGCGCCGATCTGGCCATCATCACCTATGGCAACGGAACGTTTTTGTCGCAACGCGCGGCAAGGACAGTTGCGGCGCAAGGCGCCGCCGCGCGGATCATCGATCTGCGCTGGCTCGCGCCCCTGCCGGTCGAGGCGATGGTGAAAGCGATGGGTCCTTGCAAAGACGTACTGATTGTTGATGAGTGCCGTAGGTCCGGTTCCGTCAGTGAAGAAATTATGGCGCAGATCACAGACCGCCGCCTTGATCTCAATTGCGCCCGCATTTGCGGCGTTGATACTTTTATTCCGCTGGGTCCCGCCGCGAATGAGGTGCTGGTCAGCGAAGCTAGTATCGTTGACGCGGCATCATCGCTGCTGGCAAAAGCAAAACAAAGGGCGGCGGAATGAGCGCAAGACATATGCATCCTTCGAGACGCCCGGTTTTCTTCATTCTGAGGGGTTGCGCAGCAACCGTCTCGAAGAACGAAGAAAAACCGGGCTCCTCAGGATGAAGGTTGCCGCTAAGATGAAAAAATCCGCCATCGTTGTTTTTCCCGGACGCGGAACCTATGGCCGCGAAGAGCTTGGCTATTTATCGCGCCATCATGCGGATAAGGCGGACTTTATCAGCAGCGTTGACCAATGGCGCGCGCAAAACGGACGCGAGACCGTCGGCGCGCTCGACAGCGCCGAGAGTTACGCCGCGGCAAAACACGCCAGCAGCGTTAACGCGTCTACGATCATCTATGCTTGCGCTCTTGCGGACTTCGCGGCGATTGATCGCGACGCGTACGATATTGTCGGCGTTTGCGGCAATTCGCTTGGCTGGTATCTGACCCTTGCCGGCGCCGGCGCGCTCAACCCAGCAAACGCCATTCGTCTCGTGGATACGATGGGCGCGCTGATGGAAGCGGAAGGCGTCGGTGGTCAGCTCGTCTATCCTTTCGTGGATGAAGACTGGCGCGACAGCGGCGCAAGGATGAAAGCGATTGGCGAGGCGCTGCATGCAGGGCGCACCAAAGGCCAGGCGTTTTTGTCCATCCGGTTGGGCGGCATGGCGGTGCTCGCCGGCGACGAAGCCGGTCTTGCGGCCATGGAAAAATCCTTGCCCAAGGCGGAGGACCGCTATCCGTTCCGGCTCGCGCGTCACGCCGCGTTTCACACCCCGCTCCTCGCCCATGTTTCGCAAGCAGCGTTTGATGCACTCGGTCCGGAACTATTCGCGGCGCCGCGCCTGCCGATGATTGACGGGCGCGGCAAAATCTGGACGCCGCACGCCACCGACCTGGATGCGCTTTATCACTATACGCTCGGTCATCAAATCGTCGAAACCTACGACTTTTCAAAGTCGCTGGAAGTGGCGGTCAAGGAATTTGCGCCGGACAAGCTGATCCTCGCCGGCCCCGGAGCCACGCTCGGCGCGCCGATCGCCCAGGAGCTGATCCGTCATCGCTGGCGCGGCCTCGCCTCAAAGGCTGACTTTGCCGCCATGCAAAAAGAAGATCCGTTTCTGATCGCCATGGGCCGCAACGACCAGCGGGCCCTGGCGACCGGCTGAGACAGCCAACATTCCAAATTGTCAAAGAGCCAGGTCCCGGCAGCAAAAAAACGCTGCTTCGAACCGAAGTTGATCGAACAGCTCAATCACCTTCATACGCATCATACGCCAACGGCTCCTGACGGCGGATAAGTCTTCACCGACACTGGCGTTTTTTGAAGATTTCATCAGATTTGATGAAAATGTCCGGCGGCCTCTCCCCTTTTTGGTGTGTCAAGCAGGCATCCCGTCAACTTTTTTGCGCGCCTGCAAAGACGCTGGAAATCACCGTCATCCCGTGCGCGGCGCAGCATGAAATGATGCGCCGCAGATCCGGGATCTCTTGCAAGCGATCCCGGATCTGCACGGCAGCACCTTGT
>JBCBSY010000261.1:0-3783 GCA_039818925.1 Pseudomonadota bacterium
GAACCCAAAGCGGATTTTCGCCGGCGAGACGGCGATGTCGACATTTTCCTCTGCGTCTTCGAGCAACCGGCCAAGCTCCGCAATCGCCTTGCGCGGCACGATCACGCCCGGCATCGCAGCAGCGCCGTCCGGCAAGGGCGCATCGATGCGCGCCAGGCGGTGTCCGTCGGTAGCGGCCGCCCGCAGCGCCGGGGCGTCGCCGTCAGTAAAGCTGTGGAGATAAACGCCATTCAGATAGTAACGCGTTTCCTCCTGCGACATGGCGAACCGCGCCTTGCCCAAAAGCCGGCGCATATCCGCCGTCGGCATGGTGAAGCGGGTTTCTAGGTCATCCGTCGAAAGGCTTGGAAAATCGTCTTCCGGCAAAACGGCCAGCGCAAATTGAGAGCGCCCGGACGAAACCTGCAACCGCCCTTCTTCTAGCGAAAGCTCAAGCCGCACCTGCGCCCCGTCCGGCAACCGCTTGACGATTTCGAACAATGTCAGCGCAGACACCGTCGTCGCCCCTTTTGTGGCGACATCCGCCACCGCCTCTTCGGAAATCTCTATATCGAGATCCGTCGCCGTCAGCGTCAGCGCGCCGCCATCCGCCTGTAACAAGACATTGGACAGGATCGGGATCGTGTTGCGCCGTTCGACAACGCTTTGCACATGCCCCAATGCTTTTGACAGGGCGGACCGTTCAATCGTGACTTTCATGCAAATTGCTCTCTCGAAATGATCTCCGCCGCCGAGCAACAAAAAGGACCGGCGTCGGCTTTCAAAACCGCCCTCGATCGGGGTTCGCTGACCCCGCCGACCCCACAATCAGGATCGCTTTTGAGGCGCGTCTTTAGGCCGAATCGAAGGGCGAAAAACCCATGCCGAGTATAGCCGAAACGGTCCCCAAAAAGCTAGCGCCGGGACGCAATTCACGCCCCGACGCTGGCACTCTAAAAAGCTGTTTTTGAACGTCTTTCCAGACCGGCATTTGAAGCCGGCAATTAGCCTTCGAGGGCTTCGCGAATCCGCCGGACGCAATCCTGAAAAGCTTTGTCACGCTCGATCAGCGCCTGCGCCCGGCGATAAGAAGACATCACCGTAGTATGGTCGCGCTTGAGGGCTTTTCCGATGCGGGGGAAGGACTCTTTCAGAACCTCTCTTGCGCACCACACGACGGCGTGGCGGGCCTTGGCGATCCGTTGCGGCTGGGAACGACCGGTGAGGTCTTCAATCTTGAGGCCGAACGCTTCGGCGCCCGCTTCAATCGCGTCTTCAATGGTCGCCGCACGACGGCGATCTTCCAGCCGCGATTTTAGGACGGATTTCGCCTCATCAAGATCAACTTCGACCGCTTCCGCGCCGTACATGAGGAGCAGCTGGTTCAGGGCGCCAATCGTTTCTCGGGTGCTTTGCGTAAAGGTGCGCGCAATAAAAGCCAACGCGTCTTCGGACACCGTGCAAGCGGCCGGGCTGTGGTCAACGCGCTTTTTCAGGACCGCCATCCGCAGCGCTTCATCGCCAGGATGGATTGGCGCGCAAATGCCGCCCGCAAGACGATCGGCAAGACGCTGATTGAGGCCGGCCTCCGCCAGCCGGGCGGGCGGGAGTTCTCCCGCGATGACAACCTGTTTGCCGCTGTCGAGCGCTGCGTCGATCACGATCAGTAATTCCTCCTGCGTGCGATTTTTTCCGTTCAGAAAATGAATGTCGTCAAACCCGATAAACTCATGCGCGAGCAGCGCCTTATGCAGCGAAGCCGTTGAATTGGACCAAACGGCGCTAACGCAGGCATTGGAAAGATTATTGTAAGTCACGTAACCGGCGGCGCCACGGCTTGCATCCTCAAGCCAAGCATGCGCAATCGCCTGCAGGAGATGGGTTTTGCCGACGCCGGACGGCCCGTAGAAATAGATCAGCTCGCGCGCGCGTCCTTCGGACAGCGCTTCCTGGGCCGCCGCCCAGGCGATGCGGTTCGAGGAGCCGACAGCGAACGCATCAAAGGTGCGCCGGGGATCCAGTTGAGTCGCCAAGGCGTCGAAAGACGGCGGCTCCTTGCCATCGCCGAATTTAGACGGCGGCGTATTTGTTGAGTTTGATTGCGCGGCGCGCTTTTCTTCCTGAGCGTCAATGCGGGCGGCGTGCGCGCTTAAATTGTTCTTCAAAACCGTCAGACGCATATCGCGAACCGGGCCGACTTCGTCGCGCCAGGTGTCTTTCAGCACAGGATAGAAGCGATCATCAAGCATGTTGCGCTTGGCTTCCGAGCCCGTTGAGAGCGTCACACGCTCCTCGCTGTATTCTTCAAGGCCAAGGTCTTTAAACCAGGAAATGTATTTTGCATCGCCCACGCGCACACGCAGCGCATCATGATAGCGCTTGAAAATATCTGAGTGCGTTTCCTGCCCGCCGGAAGTGTCGCCGTTATCCATGTTTATAAATCCGCCTGAAATTTTTCGTCAATTCACCGCAGGCTCGTTGGGTATTCATCCCAGCGATGCACAGCAATACCGCTAACTTTGATTGTCGCCTTTAAGAACGCAAACAGCGCACCCTTCGGCTGGCGTGCGCGTTAGACTAAAGCAGAAGCGCGCCGGCTTCCATATCAAGAACATGTATAAACACTAATGGAAGAGAGCCGCCGCTTTTCATTCTGTTTTTCCCCGACTTAATAAGAGCCAAACGCGTGCCTACGCGGCGGTCGTTTAGAGCATAAGGAACGACCAGCCAAAAAACACAGATCAAAACTGAAACTGATTGCGCGGTAATTCGTCCGCACCCGTCGTAATCGACTTATGTAGTGTAGTTAATCTGAGCGTTAAGCGTCAAGCACTGATTCGCTTTTGTGTCGAATTTTTTACATGCACTCGCGCAACTGAAGGCCAATAAAAATCACGTTTACAACAAAAACAGCCTGTTACGATGCAAACCGGACGAAAGTTAATAACGCGCATTTAATGCTCGCGCATGAAGTGCGCATCGCACATGTAGCGGGTCTACTAAAAAACAAACGCGCCTGCACGTGTTTTTGCAGACGCGTCAGCAAAATTTTAAAGGCGAAAATTGTTACGCAGCGAGTGCTTTGATGCGGGACGATAAACGCGAGAGTTTACGGGCGACAGCCTTTTGGTGCATTACGCCCTTGCTGGCGGCGCGATGCAATTCCGGCTGCGCCGCTTTAAACGCGGCTTCAGCGTCCTGTTTGTTGCCAGCTGAAATGGCCTCTTCCACTTTGCGCAAATAGGTTCTCACCCGCGAACGGCGGGATTTATTCACCAGCGTGCGGCGTGCAATTTTTCGCACCATTTTTTTAGCGGAAGTCGTGTTAGCCATGTATCGTCAACCAATCGTAAGAACCGCCCTTTGGCGGCGCGAGCGGCGGTGTATAGCCCTCGGGCCGTGGGTCGTCAACAAGGGTAGAGGCCTAAATTCCCGGTATTTTCAGCGCTGACAGCGCGGGCAGAAAAAGGTCGAACGCCCGCTCTGAACGATGCGCTGAATGGGAGTGTCGCAAACGCGACATTCCTCTCCTTCCCGGTCGTAGACATCAAATCGATGCTGGAAATAGCCAAGACCGCCGTCTGCGCTGGCAAAATCCCGCAAGGTGGAGCCCCCTGCGTCAATGGCATCGCGCAAAACCGCCAGAATTTCGCTGTAGAGCCGATCTGACCGCTTTCCGGCCACAGAGGCCGCTTTCCTTCGCGGCGACACGCGGGCTCGATAAAGCGCTTCGCAGACGTAAATATTGCCCAACCCCGCTACGATGCGCTGATCAAGAAGCGCGGATTTGATCGGCGTCGCCTT
>JBCBSY010000262.1:0-3773 GCA_039818925.1 Pseudomonadota bacterium
CTTTGACAGCCCTTGACTGACGTTACGGAGTTGGGCCGATGGCCAAGAAATTCCTGAACCTTGCGCTGCAGGGCGGCGGCGCGCAGCGCACCAACGTGCGCATTCTGAACACGCCGGAGCAGCCCTTCTGGATGCGCGTGGCGGCGGTGACGGACGCCGCCAACCCCCGCGCCAATAATGCGTTCGGTCATATCATCGAGATCATAGAACCCCAAGGCGACTTCGCAGCGACGCAGTCACGATGGGAATTCCTTGTCAAATGCGGCGACCCCGACAATCCTGACGTCGAGTCGATGTGGAATTCACAGACCTCAGCCAATGGCTGGTTCGGCAGCCCGGACAATTGCGCAATCGACCCATCAGGGCGTTTGTGGGTGGCGACGGACGGCAATGAAAACACTGGCGCCAATGACGGCCTTTGGGCGATGGATACAATCGGCGAGATGCGCGGAACGGGGCGTGCTTTTTTTCGCGCGCCAATTGGCGCAGAAGTCTGCGGTCCGCGCTTTTCCGATGACGGGCGCACGCTGTTCGTCGCCGTTCAGCATCCTGGCGACGGCCGCGGCGCCACCTATGAGAACCCGACGACGCGCTGGCCGGATTTCAAGCCGGATATGACCGCGCGATCTTCCGTCGTGGCGATCCGCCGTAAGGATGGCGGCGTTATTGGAGGATGAGCATCGTCCGAATGCTATATTGATAGAGGCGGCGCAGATTTCACGCCACCGGGTCGAGCCAGCCCCATTCGTCTTCTGTTTCACCGGAGAACAGTCCGAAGAACATATCCTGTAACTGTGACGTGACCGGACGATTGCCGCTGCCGACAATAATCTTGTCAACGGACCGCACCGGCGTGATCTCCGCCGCCGTGCCGGTGAGGAAAATCTCATCAGCGGCGTAAAGCATCTCGCGCGGGATCGCCTGCTCAACGACGTCGAAACCGGCCTTTTTCGCCAGCACCATGACGGTGTCACGGGTGATGCCGGAAAGAATCGATGATGCCGCCGGCGGCGTGATGATACGGCCGTTTAACACAACGAAAAGATTTTCACCGGCGCCTTCGCTGACGGTGCCGTCATGGGAAAGGCCGATCCCTTCGGCAAAACCATTTAGCTTGGCTTCCTGCGAGACAAGACGGCTCGACAAATAATTGCCGCCGGCCTTTACGCCCGCGGGGATCGTGCCCGGCGCTGAGCGCCGCCAGCTCGACACCGCAACGTCGATGCCGTTTTTCAAACCCTCTTCGCCGAGATAAGCGCCCCAGGGAAATGCGGCGACTGCAAGTTCGGATGGCGCATTGAAAGACGCCGGGCCCATCTCGCCATAGCCGAGATAAGCGATCGGGCGAATATATGCGGAATCAAGCCCGTTCTCGCGCACCACGTCCTTACAGACCTGCATGATCTGGTCAACGGTGTAGGCGCTCATATCAATACGATAGACCCGCGCGGAAAAAAACAGACGCTCAATATGCTCACGGTTCCGGAATACCGAAACGCCCTTTGTCTTGGTGTTATAAGCGCGCATGCCCTCGAACACCGAGCTGCCATAGTGCAAGCCATGAGTGAGCACGTGGGTTGTCGCCTGCGCCCAGGGGATCATCTCGCCATTGCGCCAGATCAGTTTGGCTTCCTGGATGGGCATAAGGTTTGTTCCTTCTCTCTTCCGGACGTTTTCGCCACTGAATGGCGGAGCGCCCGCACAAATGCAAGCAGGGGCGCGTTGTTGCGCCTAAACCAGTGGCCTTTGGACGGATTACGCCCTAAGCCTGCCACAAAGAGCATAATTCTCCCGAGGCCTGAACCGATGACTGACGCCCCCTCGCCTGACGCCAAAAAGATCGACGCCCTGCTGGACGTGATGGCGCGCCTGCGCGCGCCGGAGGGCGGGTGCCCCTGGGACGTGGAACAGACTTTTAAAACCATCGCCCCCTACACCATCGAGGAAGCCTATGAGGTCGCCGACGCCATCGAACGCGGCGACATGAAGGGACTGAAAGAAGAACTTGGCGATCTTCTGTTTCAGTCAGTGTTTCATGCGCAGATGGCAAAGGAAGAGGGCCTCTTCACGTTCGGCGATGTCGCCGAAGCGATCACCGAAAAGATGATCCGCCGCCATCCGCATGTGTTCGCGGATGCGGACTTGCGAACTGCAGAAGAACAGACCGCGGCCTGGGAACAGCAAAAGGCCGAGGAGCGCGCATCTAAAGGCGACAATAGCCTCCTCGCCGATGTGCCGGCAGGCCTGCCAGGCCTTACCCGTGCGGTAAAACTGCAAAAACGCGCCGGCCGCGTCGGTTTCGACTGGCCGGATGCACGCGCCGTTCTCGACAAGATCGCCGAGGAAACGCAAGAGCTGACCGAGGCGATGGACGCAGACAATAAGGATCATATCGAGGAAGAGTTCGGCGACCTCCTCTTCGTGCTCGCCAATCTTTCCCGCCACCTCAACATTGATCCGGAAGCGGCGCTGCGCCGCGCCAATGAAAAATTCATCCGGCGCTTCCGCCATATTGAAAAGACCTTCGCCGCCCGAGGCGAAAGTCTCGCCGATGCGTCGCTGGATGAGATGGAGAAAGTCTGGGAAGAGGCGAAGGAAATGGATAAGACTGCAACTAGGGTCGCCAAGCAGAACCGCGAAAAGAGTTCATGTGATTCATACAAGGCTTAAATCGGAACTTTCTTCTCAGAATGCGGCCTCGTCGGCAGGAGGCGGCGGACCACATCTCTTTTCGTCGTAAAATAAGCTCATTCTGTCCCGTATCGCTGATTGTGTGCTTCACTCCGACAGAGAGAGTTGGAGGATGCTGCGAGGTAAAGGGGATGGGGGCTTCATTGGAACAAGCACACCTTAAAAATTGCGCAGAAAACTATAGCATTTCCAGCCTAGCACTTTCTTTATTTGCGTTGGCGGTAAGCGCTGCGCCGGCGGCAGCGGCAGCCCCACTTTTTAAAGACGTCACCGAAACACACCTTCCCGCGCCGCCTGCCGACGGGCTCGCCAGCATGGATGCGGACAGCGTCGATATTGATACCGATGGCGACCTTGATCTCGTTGTTCCACAAGAATGGCGCATGAACCGTATCCTGCTTAACGATGGATCGGGACGCTTTACACTGCGTGAAAACGCCTTCCCTGCCCCCCCGGATGCTGAGCTTATCCGACCTCCCCAAGTCCAACAGCCATTGCTAAAAGATTCCGAAGACGTGTCGATCGCCGATTTTACGGGCGACGGCGTTCTCGACATTATCATGGTTGTCGAGGACGACATGACCTTTGGTAGGCGAAATGTCCATCAGTATTACAAGGGGCTGGATGACGGGTCGTATCAGCGCGTCTACGGTCAATTGCCGGATTCTGTAGCAAACGCTGTGGCCCACGCCGACATCACCGGCGATGGGGCGTATGACGTTATCATCAGCGGCGGCGGGCAAGATCGTCTGCTGATCAACAATGGGCGTGGAGCGTTCTCAGACGAAACCGAAACCCGAATTCCCCGGGAGGCGGCAACTGCTCAGGATGTTGAGTTTTTCGACGCCGACAACGACGGTGATCTTGATATTGTGCTTGGCCTAGAAGGCGGCCATGCGCTCTGGATCAATGACGGACGCGGGGTTTACGCCGATGAAAGTCGAAGACGACTTCCCTTGCCCGGCAATGTCGAAGCGCGAAAAGTCACACCTACGGATGTCGATGGCGACGGCGATCTTGATTTAGCCATTAGCCAAGATGGAAATGATAGAAACGGCTATTACGAAAATAACTACGCATTG
>JBCBSY010000263.1:0-3767 GCA_039818925.1 Pseudomonadota bacterium
GGGAACCGGCGTAAAAAAGGCGCAAACGATTGGCGCGCCTTACAAATTCCGCTATGCGGGGCGCTCGGGAAAACCGCGCCCCAATTCCATGAATATCGGGCGCCGGTGGATTCCCGGATTGTGTGCCGGATGAGTGAAAGGCCGACGGGTGACGGAAAAGGCAGACGACCAGCAAGAGCCCCAAACAGGCGATGCGGCCGGCGGCGACGCGGATAATCAGACCGGGCCGGAAGCCGGCGGCGAGCAGGCTGCGTCATCCCGGATGCGCTTCAAGGGCATTGTCGAGGCCGGCGCGCGCGACGCGACGAAGGTCCAAGGTGGCGGCGGTCTCACGCTAATCGATCACGACGAGGAAAAGTGGAACGCCCGAAGCCGCCAGTTCTGGCTCATGGCGCAAATGACCGCCGTCTTTGTGGCTGTCGCCGCCTTTGTCGGCCTGCCGCTCGGAAACTACTTCGCGCATCTAAAACTCACTAACGAGTTTGGGGTGACCACGCCGTGGAATCCAATGGCGGCCTTCACCCTGGAGCTGTTGCTGCTAGCGTTTATCATTCCGGTGCTTATCCTCTTCATCGGTTATGGGGTCTCTAAGCTCATGTCTATGATCAATGCCGCCGAGGCGATCGCCGCCGCGGCGCAACGGTTTGTGACGCCCGATGTCGCCGCCGCCGACAACGTCAATACTGTCGGCGCCGTCGTGCAAGGCCATGTGACCGCGTTGAACCAGGGCCTTGATACGGCGCTTTCGCGCCTCGCCTCGGTCGAGGCGATGATCCGCCAGCATGTGGAGGCGATCGAACTCGCCGGCGACGCCATCGAAGCCAAAGCGGTCGGCGCGGCGAGCCGGGTCGCCGATGAGCGCTCCCGGCTGATGGACTTGACCGAAAGCCTTAATGCGCACGCGGACAGTTTCGCCGCCGCGATCGCCGAAAAAGCCAAGACCACGATCGAGTCGCTGCAATCGGCGGAATCGACATCGGTGCAAGCTGAAAAAGACTTCGACGAACGCCTGTTGCGGCTGGAATCCGCGGCCGAGCGTGCGTTCAACAGCTTTGAAGCCCTGCGCGAGGCGCTGCGCGATGTCGACGACACCATGCGATCTTCGGCACAGGTGATCGACGCCTCGACGGAAGAAACCCGTAAGGCGTCCGAACGGGCGACCGCAACCGCCGACGCCGCTGCGGAGTCAGCCGCTCGCAACGCCGCCAATATCGGCGCCGCGGCGCGCGCCGCCGCCGAGGAAGCCAGGAAAGCCGCCGACGCGGCAATCGACGCCGCGCGCAGTCATGCCGAGGAAACGGCGAAGGGCGCCATTGATGCGGCGACTGAAGAATCCGAGCGGGTTCAGGACGCCGCCGCGAAAGCGCTCGAAGACATCACAAAATCCACATCCTCCGCGATCAGCGCCGCCACCGACGGCGCTGCGAAAGCGGCAAAAGCCGCCGAAGATGTATCCGAGGCCGCAAAACGCACCGGCGAAGCGGTTGAGAAGGCATCGAGCGACGTGGCCGCCGCAAGCGAACGGGCGCGCAAAAGTTCCGAGGACGCCTTGAAGTTCAGTGAAAGCGAAGCCAGCCGCATCGAAGAACGAAATGAAGCGCTGGCCGAAGCCCGCGCGGCGCTGGAGCAGGAAAACGCACGGCTGGAATCGCTAATCGAGGAACAGCGCAAGCGCGCCGACCGGCTGGCGGAAGCGATTGCCTCGCAAACCGATCGCCTTTCGCGTCTCGCGGAAGCGCAGTTGCGCGAACAAGAGGCCGCAGCACGTCTTGCCGAAGCGCAAAACGAGATGCAGGCGCGCGCTGACCGGCAAGCCGCCGAGAAAAAGAAAGCGGAAGAAGAGGCGCGCCGGGCGGCCGAGCAAGAAGCCGCGCAACAGGCGGAAAAGGACGCGCAGGAAACACTGGATCTGACCGAGCCCGCCAAACGCAAAGAGCCGCCATTAACGTCGAAATCGTCAATTTCTAAATCCTCGGGCGGCGCGGCGCGTCTTGATGAACTGGCCCGCGACATCGCTGAGCGCCGGCCCGCAAAACAGAATGGCAAAAAAACCGCCAGCGGAAACAAGGCCGCCGACACGCCATTAACGCTAAACCCTGACGACAAGACCACCGTCAAACGCATGAAGGGCGATGTGTCCTGGCGCGAAATTCTTGACGCCGCCGATGACGGGGCGCCGCTCGATCTTGGCGCCGAGGCAAAGAGCAAGCCCGCGCCGGCAAAAACGCGGGCCGACAAAAGCGCCGCCGCCGAGCCGCCCGCGGCGCGCGATGATGCAGAAAACGCGATCCGGATTATCGCGGGGCTGCAGGACTTCACCTATAAACTTGAGACGCGGCTTTATGGCGATCCGCCGCCGGCGTTACAGGAACGCTTTGACCGCGGCGACCGCAATGTCTTCGCCAATCGGCTGCTGCGGCTGAATGAGACGGATGTAAAACGTCGCATCCGGACGGAATCGGCGCGCGACCGTAAGTTTGAACAAGGCGTGCATCAATTTCTGCAAGGCTTTGAGCAATTGCTGGAAGACGCGACAACGTCAGAAACCGCCGATGAAGAACTTGAGGAATATCTCTCCTCTCCGCTCGGGCGGGTCTATTTGCTGATCGGCGCAACGGTCGGCTATTTCGCTTAGAAACGGCGCGCAGGGGGCGCACGAAATTTCCCGCCTACGCATGCAGCCCCAAAGCTGACACGCCGTTTCGCAGAGCGAACGTCGAAAACAGCACCCTGGATGTCAGCCCAGCACGCAAAAGCTGATATTTGAACTTATCCTCTTGTGGAACACAGATAAAAATTATTCGACCGTAACAGAGCGAAACCGGCTCAGCTTCTCGGGGTTGCGCATGATGTAAATGCCGCTCACTTTTCCGGCGTCATCGTATGAAAAAGAAACGGTCGCATGGATGTTGCTTTCCTCGTCAATGGCGAAGCCGCGCGCGCCATTCACTTCACACGCAACACAATCCAGTCTTTCCCAGTAGGATTTTAAACGGCTCGAGATAAATTCCAGAACGACATTCTTGCCTTGCAGAGCATCTAAGACCGCAGGCGCCTTTCCGCCGCCATCCGCTGACAACATTACATCATCGGCAAGCAACCGGGCCAGGTGTTGTGTCGCGCCGGTGGAAACGGCCGCACGAAACGCATTGAGAAGCGCTTCCTGACGATCAAGTGAAACCATCGAGCGAACTTTATTATGACTGATATGGCTCTTTGCCCTAGATACAAGCTTTCTGCATGTCGCTTCTTTCATGTTAAGTATCTGAGCAATGTCGCTGTATGGCGCCTCAAACACGTCATGCAGCACAAATGCGGCGCGCTCTCTGGCGGTTAATCGCTCCAGCATAAGAAGGAACGCTGTCGTCAGCGATCCCGAAAGTTCGAGATCGCTGTCGGACGCGTCGCTCATGGATGTGGTTTGGGTCGGCTCCGGCAACCATGCGCCAACATAGTCGATGCGCGTGCGCTGAGCGGACCGGAGCATGTCGATGCAGCGTCGCGTGCAGGCGGTGACCATCCACCCTCCCGGGTTTTTGACCGTTTGTTGGTCTGTCAGGGACCATTTGACGAATGTGTCCTGCACGGCGTCTTCCGCATCAGCCACAGAGCCCAGCATTCGGTAAGCCAGCCCGATCAATTTGGGCCGTATCTCCTCAAGGGAAAAGTTGTTGTCAGGATCAAACATTCTAGTGCCGAGAAATCTGTATCCGGTTCCAGAGATTTATCATGCCAATGGTTATCGTTAGAACGCTAATTTCCTCCTT
>JBCBSY010000264.1:0-3750 GCA_039818925.1 Pseudomonadota bacterium
AAGGAAATTCTTCGCGAAGTCCTTGGCGGCGGTGACGACGTACATGCAGCGGACAAAAGCTTCAACAACCATTTTGGCGTGCCGCTGACGCTGGCGCGATTGCCTATGCGCGCGAAGTATGGAGTTTTTGAAATCGGCATGAATCACGCCGGTGAAATCACGCCGCTGACGAAGCTGGTCCGCCCACATGCAGCGATTGTCACCACAGTCGCCGAAGCGCATCTGGAGAATTTCGAGTCGATCGAAGGCATTGCAGAAGCCAAGGCCGAGATTTTTCTTGGGCTTGCTTCGGGCGGAGTTGCGGTCCTGCCGCTCGACAATGAGTATTTCCCTCTGCTGAAAAAACGCGCAGAGGAGGCGGGCGCGGCGTCCTTTACAACATTCGGTGAAACAGAAGGCGCTGATTTCCAATTGATTGATTATCAGCCCGACGGCGCGGGCGCACAGCTGACAGCAAAAATCAAAGGCAAGCCCTACAGTTTTTTCGCAGGGTTGCCCGGCCGGCATCAGGCCAGCAATATCCTTGCGGCGCTTGCCGCCACTGATGCCGTTGGCGCCCCGTTGGAGCCCGCCATCCACGCCCTTTCAAGGATCGCCCCGGCGGAAGGGCGCGGCGCGCGCGCTGAAATCGCGGTGAGCGGCGGCTCCGCGACCTTGATTGATGAGAGTTACAACGCCAATCCGACCTCGATGGTCGCTGCGCTCAATCTTCTTGCGGCAAGCAAACCTGGCGAGGGCGGACGGCGGATTGCTGTTTTGGGCGACATGCTGGAGCTTGGGCCGGGCGCCCCGGCGCTCCATGAAAAACTTGTAAGCGCGCTGGTAACGGCAAAGGTTGACCGCGTCTACGCAGCAGGCCAATTGATGCGTCATCTCTGGGAAGCGTTGCCGGAACACATGCGCGGCCTTCATGCGGGCGATGCGGTTGGCCTGGTGGGCGCCGTTCTGGATGCGGTTGAGCCCGGTGATGTGGTCATGGTCAAAGGATCGAACGCGTCAAAGGTAAGCGCTGTTGCGCGCGCGCTCAAAGACAGCGGCAAAAAAGAAGACATGAAACAAGAAGGCCGGGCCTGATGCTGTATCATTTGCTGACCCCTTATGCGGATCAGTTTCAACTGTTCAATGTATTCCGTTATCTGACGTTTCGGACCGGCGGAGCGGTGATGACGGCGCTCATCATTTCGTTTTTGCTCGGGCCCTCGCTCATTCGCTGGATGCGCCGCAAGCAGGGACGCGGCCAGCCAATCCGCGCCGATGGCCCGCAAACGCATATTATCGAAAAGGCCGGCACCCCGACCATGGGTGGCGTCTTGATTCTTTTATCGCTGACCATCGCAACATTTTTGTGGGCGCGTCTCGACAACATGTATGTGTGGATCGTCATGGGCGTGACGCTGGCGTTTGGCGCGCTTGGCTTCATTGACGATTATATGAAGGTGACGAAACAATCCGCGAGCGGTGTCGTCGGCAGTTTGAAACTTGCGGTGCAGTTTGCTGTGGCGCTGACGGCCGGATATTTCTGCATGACGACGCTGGCGGCGGCCCCGGATGCGCCGGCGGGCCTCGCCACTTCTGTCGGCGTGCCGTTCGTGCCGCTCGATATATTCGAAAGCTGGTTCAACGCGCCGGGCGTGCCGCTTGGGCTGTTGATCATCCCTTTTGCGGCCTTTGTCATTGTCGGCGCGTCAAACACAGTGAACCTGACAGATGGTCTTGACGGGCTGGCGACTGTGCCGGTGATGATCGCTGCGGGAACATACGCGCTCATTGCTTATCTCGTCGGCAATGCGATTTACGCCGGTTATCTGGGCGTTCCGTTCGTGCCCGGCGCTGGGGAACTCGCCGTGATCTGCGGCGCGATCATCGGCGCCGGCCTTGGATTCCTTTGGTATAATGCGCCGCCGGCCGCAATTTTTATGGGCGACACGGGATCGCTGGCATTAGGCGGCGCGATCGGCGCCATCGCGGTCGCCGCGAAACATGAAATCGTGCTGGCGATTGTCGGCGGACTTTTCGTGCTTGAAGGCCTGTCGGTGATGATCCAGATCGCATCCTTCAAACTGACCGGCAAGCGTGTTTTCCGCATGGCGCCGATCCATCATCACTTCGAGCAGCTTGGCTGGAAAGAATCGACGATTGTCATTCGCTTCTGGATCATTGCGATGGTTCTGGCGATGATTGGTCTCGCCACGTTAAAATTGCGATAGGGCGCCGAAATGATCCTGATCCCTGACGTAAAACGAAAAAACATCGGCGTCTTCGGACTTGGCGTTTCCGGCATCGCCACATGCGAAGCGCTGGTGGCGTCGGGCGCACAGGTTTTCTCGTTTGATGAGAACCGTCAGGCTCGGGACAAAACCGCACAAACCGAATATCGCTGCGAGCATCCAAAAAACTGGCCCTGGAAGGAGCTGGACGCTGTTGTTGTATCGCCAGGCGTGCCGCTGACCCACCCGAAGCCGCACGCCATCGTGCGCAAGGCGCGTCTTGAAAAGGCGCCGGTAATTGGCGATTCAGAGCTGTTTGCGCGAGCGCTGAACGCACTCGACGACCGCGCCCGCCCGCGCGTGATCGGCGTCACCGGCTCTAACGGAAAGTCGACCACAACAGCGTTGATCGGCCATATTCTAAAACAGGCTGGCGAGGATGCGTATATCGGCGGCAATATCGGCGAGGCCATGCTGTCGCTTCCCGCTTTTGAAAGCGACGCCATTTACGTTCTGGAACTCTCGTCGTTCCAACTGGACCTGACACATACGTTACGGCTCAATGCTGCGGTGTTTTTGAACTTGTCCGAAGATCATATTGAACGGCATGGATCGATGCAGGGATATCTCGACGCTAAGCGGCGGATTTTCCGTAATCAGATCAAAGGCGATCTGGCGGTGATCGGCGTTGACGATGATTATGCACAGAGCGTGTGTACGGAAATGATGGCCAAAGGTTTGGCTGATGTCAGGCCGGTCTCTTCGGGCAGCGCGCTGGGGCGCGGCGTCTATGCGCTGGAAGGCGACATCTATTACAATCTCGATGGTAAAACAGCCCGGGCAGGCAGTCTTGCGAATGCGCGGGGCTTGCGCGGGGTTCACAATCTACAAAACGCCGCGGCGGCGGTGGCGGTCTGCGAACGGTTTGGCGTTGACCCGGCGCTCGCTGTCAAATCCGCCCAGCGTTATGAAGGGCTTGCGCATCGACTTGAAGAAGCGGGCCGGCGCGGCAAAACAGTCTTTATCAACGACTCCAAAGCGACCAACGCCGATGCGGCGGCGCGCGCGCTGAAAAGTTTTGAAGATATTTTCTGGATCGCCGGCGGCAAGCCCAAGAAAGGCGGTGTGGCCAGCCTTGCGCCGTTAATGAACCGTGTGCGCGGCGTTTATCTGATCGGCGAGGCGGCGGCTGAATTTGAAGCGCAATTGAAAGACAGCGTCCGCTGCATTCATTGCGGCGACCTGGAAAAAGCGGTGGCGGCGGCGGCGCAGGACGCCGCAACGTCTGATGCGACGTCGCCCGTGATATTACTGTCGCCGGCTTGCGCCTCTTACGACCAGTTCAAAAATTTTGAGGCAAGGGGCGAAGCGTTCCGGTCGATTGTGTCTGACTTGTCGGCAACCAACGGAGAGGCGGCATGAGAAGACTGTCACGGTTGGACGAGTCGCCTTTTGCGAGATTGTGGTGGTCTATTGACCGCCCGGCGCTGGTGCTCCTTTCCCTGCAGGGAAAGGAGCACCAGCGCCGGGCGGTCAATAGACC
>JBCBSY010000265.1:0-3747 GCA_039818925.1 Pseudomonadota bacterium
CTCGCCCGGCTCCTGCGGGATGACGCGGAACTTGATGCGCGCAAACTGACCGGAACCGCCGGACTGTTTTTTATGCGTGTAGTCGATATCGGCTTCGCGGGTGATCGTTTCGCGATAAGCGACCTGCGGCGCGCCGATATTGGCTTCAACCTTAAACTCACGCTTCATCCGGTCGACGAGAATGTCGAGGTGAAGCTCGCCCATGCCCTTGATAATGGTCTGACCGGATTCTTCGTCGGTAGAGACGCGGAAGGACGGATCTTCTGCTGCAAGCCGCTGCAGCGCAATGCCCATTTTTTCCTGGTCGGCTTTGGTTTTCGGCTCAACCGCAAGCTCAATCACCGGATCGGGGAATTCCATCCGCTCCAGCACAACCGGCTTCATCGGGTCGCAAAGCGTATCGCCCGTCGTCGTGTCTTTCAGACCAACGATCGCGATGATGTCGCCTGCATAAGCTTCCTTGATCTCTTCACGAGAATTGGAGTGCATCTGCAGCATGCGGCCTGCACGCTCTTTCTTGCCTTTGACCGTGTTCAAAAGCTGCGTGCCAGCCTCAAGCTTGCCGGAGTAAATGCGGCAGAAGGTCAGTGAGCCGACAAACGGATCGTTCATCACCTTGAAGGCGAGCATAGACAGCGGCTCGTCATCAGAGGACTTGCGAGTCACTTCTTCATCGGAGTCCGGCAGCACGCCCTTGATCGCCGGCACTTCAACCGGCGACGGCAGATAATCGACAACTGCGTCGAGCATCGGCTGCACGCCTTTGTTCTTGAACGCAGAACCACAAAGAACAGGGTGGAATTCAACCGTACAGGTGCCCTGACGGATCAATCGCTTGATCGTGTCATTATCCGGTTCATTGCCTTCCAGATAGTCTTCCATCGCTTCTTCATCGATCTCGACAACCGTCTCGATCATCTTCTCGCGATATTCATTCGCCTTCTCCACGAGGTCGGCCGGAATCTCTTCTTCATGGAATTTCGCGCCAAGCGATTCCTCTTCCCAGACGATCGCCTTCATCTTGATGAGATCGACGACGCCTTTGAAATCGCTTTCCGCGCCAATCGGCAACTGAATGACCACCGTCTTCGCGGCAAGGCGGTTATGGATCGTGTCGAGCGAGTAATAAAAATCAGCGCCGATCTTATCCATCTTGTTGATGAAGAACATCCGCGGCACGCGATATTTGTCGCCCTGACGCCAGACGGTTTCGGTCTGCGGTTCAACGCCGGCGTTGGCGTCCAGCAAGGCAACCGCGCCGTCGAGCACGCGCAAAGACCGCTCGACTTCGATGGTGAAGTCAACGTGGCCAGGCGTGTCGATGATGTTGAGGCGCTTGTCGTTCCAGAAACAAGTAGTCGCCGCGGACGTGATTGTAATCCCGCGCTCCTGCTCTTGCTCCATCCAGTCCATGGTGGCTGCGCCGTCATGGACTTCGCCGATCTTATGGCTCTTGCCAGTGTAATAAAGGACGCGTTCGGTTGTCGTCGTCTTTCCCGCATCGATGTGGGCCATGATGCCGAAGTTGCGGTAGTCCTCAATTTTATGCGTGCGGGTCATGACTGACGGCCCTTAACTCGTTTGATTTCCGTTACCAGCGATAGTGCGAGAAGGCGCGGTTGGCTTCCGCCATCCGGTGCGTGTCTTCGCGTTTTTTGACAGCCGCGCCCCGGTTCTGGGCGGCGTCCATCAGTTCGTTTGAAAGTCTGTCGACCATGGTGGTTTCGTTGCGCGAGCGGGCTGCGGCAATAATCCAGCGCATGGCGAGCGCCAGCTTGCGATCCGGGCGAACCTCAACCGGCACCTGATAGGTCGCGCCGCCCACGCGGCGGGAGCGCACTTCGATCGCCGGGGTGACATTATCCAGCGCTTCCTTGAAAAGCTCGACCGGCGGGCGGCGGAGTTTTTCTTCAATGCGCGTGAAGGCGCCGTAAACGATTTTTTCGGCCGCCGGCTTTTTGCCGTCAACCATGACGTAATTCATGAATTTCGAAACGGTCTTGTCGCCGAACTTGGGGTCCGGGTGAACGACGCGTTTTTCTGCGCGGTGACGACGTGACATCTCTTAAATCCTTACTTCGGACGCTTGGCGCCGTATTTCGAACGGCGCTGCTTACGGTCTTTCACGCCTTGCGTATCAAGCACGCCGCGAATGATGTGATAGCGCACACCCGGAAGGTCTTTCACGCGACCGCCGCGGATCAGGACCACCGAGTGTTCCTGAAGATTGTGGCCTTCGCCGGGGATGTAGCCGATGACTTCATAGCCATTGGTCAAACGGATTTTTGCAACTTTTCGAAGCGCCGAGTTCGGTTTTTTCGGCGTCGTCGTATAAACGCGCGTACACACGCCCCGCTTCTGCGGGTTGCCTTCCAGCGCGGGCACCTTGTTGATAGCGCGCTTTGGCTTTCGCGGCTTGCGAATAAGTTGTTGTATCGTCGGCATCCGTTTCTCCGGCCTTCGCGTTTTTCGGGCGCTGGCCCTAAATCCATGAGCCCCATGGACAACACTATCCATGACGCAAACAAGCGGAGCCCCGTCAGGCGGAACGCCGCTCAAGAAAACTTCAACATTCATCAGCTAAAAGCGGCTGCGTTTCAGAATCGGTCGCAAGCGACATCCTGACGGCCAGCCATTCAGCGGCGCGAGACATACCGAGGCGAATCGGATGGGTCAATACGTCTTTAAGCTTTTTTAGGGCTTTAGCCGGGTTTTTTCCGCTTTGAGCTGGCTGCGCCCAATCCTGAAAACCGAAATGAATTCACATCAGGTTCATTTTGAGGATTTTCATATACGCCAGGTCTTCAATCACTGGACCCGCCCTATGAAAAAGCCGCAAATCGGGCTCAACCCTCAAGTCTCTATCGCAGTCAGGCTCCTCTCATGTCGCCGTCCCTCGATTCTTTGGTGATGCTGCCGCCGGATGCAGTCGAAGCCCTGCACCGCGCCATCCCTTCCGCTTCCGGCCGGCCCGCAAGAATCTCCTATCTGGTGGGGCCAGGCGACCCATTTTCGACTTATGAATACTGGAAAAAGGGCGAATTCGACCCTCGAGTCCCCAGCATCGCCTATTCAACGATGTTCTATGAGCTGGTCAGCGCGCTCGGCGCTAACGGTCAGATCGTCCAGCGCGGACCGCAATCCCGTCCCCCTTTTATCGACGGCGAATTTCGGTTTGACACGGTCAGGCTTCCGCGCGGCGAGGGCTTTTTCGGCTATCATGCAGCGCGGTTTCAGTACGCCCGGGCCTGTCTAGCGGCGATAAAGGATTATGGACCCGACATCGCAGTCGTCGCCTCGGATTTTGACTGGCAATATCTACCGCTCGTGAAAAACCGTTGCCGACGGACCGTCCTGTCGCTTCACAATACGATCTGGCCGATGGGCACGAGGCAGTTCGGAACCCGGCAAAAAGCAGCCAACGCCGCCATTTCGTTCTGGCTGAGATCCGTTGACTCCTCAGTTTGCACCTCTCACGAGTGCGAACGGCAGTTGAAACACCTCTCCGGCAACCGGATCGCCACTTTTGTGGCGGCGCCCCAGCAAGTCTCGCGGCCCGAAGCGCCGCCCCTGAAAAACCGCCCTTCCCGGCTGATCTATCTTGGCCGGATTGAAACCGCCAAAGGCGTGTTCGATCTTCTGGAGACGTTTGCAGATCTACGAGACCGGCATCCTGCCTTAACGCTGGTGTTCGCAGGCGGCGGCGGCGCACTCGAAATGCTGAAACAGCAGATTGACGCCATGGGG
>JBCBSY010000266.1:0-3711 GCA_039818925.1 Pseudomonadota bacterium
AATAATCACAACGCCGTTGACGCCATTTTGCGTTACATCCGCCTGGTTGCCGGTTCCGCGCTGCTCAACAGAGGCCAAATTAAACGCGCCGCTTTGGTCGACATCTGCGCTATTGTTAAAGCCGTTCTGGCGGATGTAACGCAAAATGGCGTCAACGGCGTTGTGATTATTGATGACCGGACTGGCGGCCCGCCTATCACGGTAACGCAGAGCGGCATCCAAAACGGCATGGCCGACGCGGTTGTGATTCAACGGCGCTGATCGAACAGGCGGCGAGGTTTGGGCTCAGGCGCATTGCTTGATAACGATTCGTGCAGGCAGAGCGCCGTTTATTCCGGCAGGAATATTCAGCCGCGCCAGATCCGCATCCGATAACTCAAATCGAAATGAAGCGTTCTGTACAGGAACAATCGAACGATTGTCGTATTGGATGTTGTCCCGCGAAAGTAAGTGGGACATCTCCAACTCGCGATTGGTCTCGATCGAATTGATGCTCGTTACGCAGAAATCATCTATCTGCTGAATAACGTTCAGGCCCAGAAAATGCTCACCCTGGAAGGAGACAGCCGTTTTGGCTGGCGCCACTGTGAACAGCAATTCTCCGGCTTTGATTTGCCGTCCCGCAAGGCCAGTGGGGATTTTCTCCACCTTGCCGCTGATGGGGGATGCAATTGCGCTCTCGGACGCAGCATCCCTCGCGGCGCTCAGTTGATCGAGCAAGGCACGGCGCTCGGCGATAAGCTCGTCAAGCCGGCGTGTCAGATTGTCAGCGTTTTCGCTTTTGGCGCTGTCAATCACGCGCAGCTGCATGTCGATCATTTGAGAGTTCAAAGCGGCATATTCGGCGGCGATGCGGCTGATATCGAGCAATACGGCGTCGCGCTCGCCTTTGAGTGGGTCAATTTGGATGTCGCTTAATAGACCTTCAGCTTTGAAGCGCTGCAAAGCCTCAATCTCGTTGTTGAGTAAGCCTAGCTCGTTTCGCTTTTTCTCCGTTTGCTCCCGCAGCGCGAAAGCCTGACGGGCGATAAATGCAGCCCGGCTTTCCATCAGTCTTTTGTCAGCTCGGCTGAAATCTGTAGCAGCGTCATTGAGGGTCGTTCGAAAAAAAGACACGGCCTCTTCTTCGGACGCGAACACAAACGGCTCCAGCGCTGTTGGCGTCTTGCAGTCGTCTTCGGGCTCGGTTTGCCCCAATCCAGTCGCGTCGTCACCTTCGACGGCAGGCTCTGTTTCAGGAAGCGGCGGGATCTCCGGCGCGCCGGGAGGCGCGGGCTCCGGTTCTGTTGTCGCCTGAGTGAGAAGCCCGCCATCGCCTTTAAGCCGTTCAGCGTAGCGTTCCGCGCAAGAATCCTCCTCAAAAGGCGCGATCGCCTTGGTTGCAGAAGCAATGCCGCCGAGATCGCCGGTATTCCTGAGGGCGGAAAGAATGTTCGTGATGTCCGCCTCAAGCGACAAGATATCGCTTTCAAGCGCGGCGGCTCTTTGCAGCGCGCCGTCATCGTCGAACCGGATGACGGTCTGGCCTGTCTCGACCATGTCGCCCGCTGCAATCGATACATCTGTAATTGTCGTCGAAGTGGGGGCGGAAACTACATATTCCTCGTGCTGACGCGCAATTTCGCCCATTACCACATAGGACCCGCTGGGCAGCGTGTAAAAGGCCGAAAAAACCAGCGCCGCTGCGAAGCTGAGCGTCGCCCGCAACAGACCGACAATCGCTGTCGTTAAGGATAATAGAAACTCAATCAACGCTCTAAACTCGCGCTCTTCGCCAAGGTTGGAGGGCGTCTCTTGCTTGCAGGCCCCCGGAATTGGCGCAACTATTGCAGGATAGTATTTGATTTTTGGCTAAAAAAGGCAAACCGCCCCGACTATTCATACGCTGTTTGATGCTGCCTCTTGGTTTAAAAGGCGTTATACTCTAACACAGGGTTGAGGGCGATTTGTTGCGCAGAGGGGGTCCTCATGGGGCGCAAGTCAGCGCTGGTTCGTTCGCTTAGCTTAGGGGCGGCAATCCCATTATTGTTGCCGCTGTCTAAAGCCGCCGCACAATGTGCGCCAGGATCGCCGTCCCCAGGGGACGCGGTGGTGTGCAGCGGCGTGGACCCCGACGGGTTTACGACGGCCCTTCCGGTCGACGACATCACAATAACCGTTTTGCCTGGCGCGCAAGTGTTCAGTCCCGACGGGGCTCCCGCATCCGCCGCCTTCGCGCTGTCGGGAAACGGCGTGAGCCTCATCAGCGACGGCTCAATTTCTGGCTCCGGCGCCGCCAACGCAATAACAACGAGCCTGAGCGACGGCTTTAGTCTGGAAAACAATGGGCTGATCGAGAGCATCGATAGCGCGGCCATAGATGCGATTGTCGCGGATAATATTTCCATCGTTAACAATCTGGGCGCCGTCATCAGAAGCGCAAACGCGACAAGCACAATCAACATTTTTGATGGCCCGGCGCTTTCCTCGGTCAGCTCGATTGACAATGCCGGCCTGATCGAAGCGCTTGCCGGCGACGCCGTGACGTTTCAAGGCGACATGGATGACGGATCGTTTTCGGTTGTTAATACGGGTCAGATCTCGGCCGCCAATATTGGCGTCGATATTGGATATTTCGGTTCCGCCGGCGGCGGCGTTGACCTCGTTCTAGAAAATTCGGGCGACATTACTGGCGGCGCCGGCAACGCAGCCGTGGTGATCAGTTCCTTCGCCGCATCCGGGTCATCGACGCGGATCGACAATAGCGGTCTGATCACGGCAGGCGGCGGCCTTGCGCTTCAGGATGAAACCGTCGTCGTGAACAATACAGCAGACGGAGAGATATTCGCTCTCGACGCTGACGGCGTCGCAGTCGATATTGACGACAGCACCGCCGACACGACGGCGACAATCAACAATAGCGGCCTGATAGAAGCGTTTGGCGATGACGGCGTTGCGGTCGAGGTTGTCTCCAATGCAGCGGCTGTTTTCAACGATGGCGTTATCCGCGCCGCCGGCGCCAACGGCCAGGCCGTCAGTCTGGGGGAAGGCGGCACCAATGACGCGACGCTCGTTAACTCCGGGCTTATTACGGGCGTGCTCGGTGCGGTTGAGATCAACACTGTCGACAGTATTTTGTTTGAAAACTCAGGCCAGATAGACGGACTTGTGGCGTTGAGCACCTTTGGCGGCGCCGGCGGTACGATTGATTTCGATAATTCAAGCGACATCAATGGCGATGTGATTCTCTTTTCTAATAGCGTCACGGCGGTCAATAACGGCGTGATAAGCGGTGTCTTTGATGCATCGAACGTCACCGGCGGCGTTTCATTAACCAACGCCGGCAGCATGGGCGATACGCTGCTCAGCCTGGGCGATGACGTTGTCAATCAAGTCGCCGGCGGTGTTTTCTCGGGGCTGCTTGATGCCGGCGTCGGGTTCGATTTTCTTAGCATTGACACCGGCGGCAACCCGTTCACCCTGAATGGCGATACGGTCATTGGATTTGAACAAATCGACAAAACCGGCGCCGGACTGCTGACCATCGAATCCGACCTTGCTCTGGATGGCGACAACACGGCATTTTTCAGAGTTTCGGAAGGCGCCGTGTTGCTGCCCGGCGACGCCAGCCTGGCGATCGGTATTGGGGTGCTCGACGGGGGCGGATCTCTGCTGATTGATCCGGGTGCTGAATTTCGAGCGGCGGGATCGATCACAGGTAATGTTTTCGTC
>JBCBSY010000267.1:0-3669 GCA_039818925.1 Pseudomonadota bacterium
TCATGGGCAGCCCGACACGGACAACGATCGGGCTTAACTCTTTGCAATGCCAGGGTGTCGAAATTGTGGGGCGAACCATGAACGCGAATGGCGGTTTGCTCCAATTCTCAGGCGCGCTGCCAAATGTATGCCGACTTGCAGATCTGAAGATGAATCGCCTGTTGCGCACACTGGATGAATGGATCGAGAGCGCCGGGCTGACCGGCGAGTTGGGCGACGCCTATGAATTGCGTCCAACCGCTGTGCCGGAGACGCCCCGTCTGTCAATGGACCTCGACGCTCGGGGCGTCAAAACGATCATCTGGGCGACCGGTTTTCGCCCTGACTATTCCTGGCTCAACCTGCCCGTTTTCGACCGGCGCGGCGAGTTGCGCCACGATGGCGGCGTTGTCAATTTCCCTGGCGTCTACGCGATGGGCCTGCCTTTCATGCGCAAGCGCAAGTCGACTTTCATTGACGGCGCGGGAGACGATGCCCGGGACCTTGCGCATCATCTTGCAAACTATCTCGCGGGCGGCGCCATCAATGCGGCATAACCTTGATACTGGAAACCCTGAAATGAAAACACCATCACAGATAAAAGATGCACTCCACCGCGCGTCGGCGCTCGTTAAATCGAAACCCGCAATCGGCCAACGCGCATATATGAGCAGCGCCGTCATCGAAGACGGTCTTTTATGCACAATAACAGAAAAGAGCTGGCGACTTTCAGCTGACTCGCCTGAGGCTATGGGTGGCGACAACATGGCGCCGTCGCCCAGCGTTCTGTTTCGGGCCAGCGTTTCGAGCTGCGTTGCCATGGGCGTAAAGATGTGGGCGGCGCGACTTGAAACGCTGATTGAACGGGTCGAAGCCCGCTTCGAAACAGACGTCGATGCACGCGGACAATTCGGTGTTTGTGACGAGACGCGAGCAGGCTTTGAAGGCGCGTGTCTTGAAATTCATATCGTCTCAAATGCGCCGGCTGAGGCTGTACGCAAAGTTGTGAGAACATCGTTGCGATATTCAGCTGTTCTCGACGCGCTTTCCAGCGATATTCCCATACGAACGGAAGTTTTCATCACCCCCTCCGTACACGTTATGAAAAGAGCCTTGCCATGAACCCTAGACTGCAGACACGTGTCCAGCGCTATGGCTGGGACAAGGCGGAGCCTTACTATGAGGCCGGCTGGAAAGAGAGTTTGGCGCCAGCCCAGGCACAGCTCCTCGACATGACGGCGGCGAGACCCGGCGAACGGGTTCTCGATCTGGCTTGCGGCACCGGACTCGTTTCATTTCCTCTTGCCAAAGCTGTTGGCTCGTCCGGGCATGTCACGGCGACAGACCTCTCTGATAATATGGTTGAAAGCATTGTCGCACAGGCTGCTTGCCGCAGGGTTTCAAATATTGAGGCGTTTCGCGCCGACGCTGAAAAACTCGATATGATCGAGGATGAGGGTTTTGACCTCGTCACCTGTGCGCTTGGCCTGATGTATTGCCCGGATCCTGTAAAAGCGATCAGCGAGGCTTTTCGTGTTCTGCGACCCGGCGGGCGCGCCGTTTTCGCCGTCTGGGGCGCACGGAAAGCTTGCGGTTGGGCGGACATTTTTCCAATCGTCGATGCTCGCGTTGAGTCGGATGTCTGTCCGCTGTTCTTTCGTCTTGGCACGGGCGAAACGCTGGCGAAAGAACTGGCGGGTTGCGGCTTTGAGCGGATCGAAACCCGGCGGGTTGTCACTACTCTGCCCTACTCGAACGACCGGGATGCGGTGGACGCCGCTTTTGTCGGCGGCCCTGTCGCGATGGCTTATGCGCGCTTTGACGAGCCAACGAGGCGGATTGCGGAAGCAGAATACCTCACCTCAATCGCACCGTTTAAATCCAAAGCGGGTTACAAAATTCCGGGCGAATTTGTTGTTTGCGCTGGCGTTCGCGGACGCGCCGCCTGATTAAGCAATCGCTTCAGGGGCCGGCAATGTATAGTTTGCCGTTTCTTTTTGAGCCGAACAGTCTACGTTTCAACATCAGGCGCTATTGGCTTAATCATTTGCAGAACAGCTCAACCTTTAGGCACTTATCGTAAAGCCTGAAATTGAATAGCACTTTGCACTCGTTCGTCAGCAGACTTCTGGGCTCAAGGTATAGCAAAATCACCCTGACTAAACCAGTTATTGGCATATAGCTTACCAGGTCCTACCGAATTTGCTCCATCAGGTACTAGGAATACGTTCGCCAGTTCGTCAATTCATATACTCAATCAACAAGTTTGGATGTATTTTTTCATCAGCGGACACCGGCGAATGATACTCTAGACGTCCGTTTCCACCGATTAGTATGCAACCGTCACACGCCTCACATTTGCGCGTGGATTCTCTGCTTCATCAAGCACCGCAATGGCAAAATCCTCCATTGAAATTTGCGAGGCGCCTGATTTATCAACGATCAACGTGTCCGATCCGCGTCGGTATTGTCCAGTGCGCACTCCAGGGCGCAATAAGGCAGGCGGGCTGAAGTAAACCCAATCGACGTCTTCATTCTCGCCACACATCATGAACTGCGAAAAACAAGCTTTCGCGATTGGTTTGACGCTATCGGGAAGAAAATTCGGTGCAGTCAATACAGTGTAACCGCTATCATTGGGCATCAACAGATTTGCGGCGCCGCCAACGATGAGTACGCGCTTGTTTGAATGGTGTACGCTATTAAGTATCGACTTAGTTAACGCAGGGAGCGTTGATTCCTCTCCCTCAGGCGGGCGCAAAGCGCTGATCACTATATCGTTTCCCGCGGCCGCTGCCGCGACGCCTTTAGCATCGTTTACGTCCAGCAACCGACCAACAACGCCGTCCGGTAAGTGGTCGAGCTTCTGTTCATCTCGCACGACGCCGGTGACCTCATGTCCGCGCCGGCGCGCTTCTTTTGCGATGCGGCTTCCAACATCGCCCGTTGATCCGAATACAATTATTTTCATTGTTCTACTCCGTGTATGTTTCTGCTTTTCACCAGGGGTGAATAAGATTTGGCGCCGTTGATCAGTGCTTTGATACGAGAGAGGAATGCCAATCTGCGCGTTTTCGTTGAACGAAAAGGCGCAGGGACTACTTGAACTTCGGGTTGAACAGATCGTTGGCTCAGCCAGACAGAGCCGATAATGACGGCTGCCCCAATCAACTGTCCCATGCTGAGCGCCTGACCGAGGAAGGCCCACCCCAAGACCACAGCTGACAGCGGGCTGAGAAAGCCAAGCGTTGAGATCACCGACGGCTCTAATCGCGCAATGCCTCTAAACCAAAGGACGTATGTCAAGGCGGCGCCGTTGAGAGCCAAATAGGTGAAGCCGGCGATGTTTGACAATGAAAGCGGCGGGAGCGCAGGCTCGAACAGCATGGCGAGCGGAACAAGCAACAGACCGCCCGCTGTGAGTTGCCATGCGGTAAACGTTAGAAGTGATACCGGCGGGCGCCATTTTCGAGTGAGGACGGTCCCCGCCGCCATTGAGAGCGCCCCTGCAACGCCTGCGATGACACCGATCGGATCAAGCGTAGCGTTAGGGTTGAGAATAAGCACGCCGACGCCGAATATCCCGAGCACTGCTGCGGTTACCGATAAAACTCTAATGGGCGTGCCCAGGGCGATGCGCGCCAGGAAGATCACGGCTAACGCTTGCGTTGCACCGAGCGTCGCTGCGAC
>JBCBSY010000268.1:0-3652 GCA_039818925.1 Pseudomonadota bacterium
GCTTGGTCAACCGGATCGCGGCCGGCGCCTTCGCAGCAATCGCGCGGGCCTCGCCAAGGGCGGTCTCCTTTAACGCCTCGCCGGCAACCACATCGTTCACAATGCCGAATTCGCGCGCCCGCACCGCATCGATTTTTTTGCCGGCCAGCAACATTTCCGCGGCGCGCGTTCGACCGGCAAGGTTTGGCAGCAAGAGGCTTGAGGCGGCTTCCGGCACCAGAGCGAGATCGACAAAGGGCGTGTGAAACGTCGCCGCCTCAGCTGCGTAGACAAGATCGCAATGCAAAAGCATGGTCACCCCGACGCCGACCGCCGGCCCCTGCACCGCCGCGATCAATGGCTTCTCCGCCGTCGCCAGCGCCAGAAGGAACCGCATGACCGGCGGCGTATCATGAGGATCCGCCGGAGAGCCCAGACCGGACATGAAATCTCCGATATCATTGCCCGCCGAAAAAATATCGCCGCGCGCCTCAAAGACGATAACCCGCACCTCCCGGTCGCGCTCCGCCGCCGCCATGCCATCGGCCAAGGCCGCATACATGTCCGCAGTGATCGCGTTTTTCTTGTCTGGCCGGTTAAACGCAAGCCGCATTATGGGCCCGTCTTTGGTAGCGGATATGTGGTCGGTCATGGCCATTTCCTCTTTCTTCGCCAGGCGCGCCGACTTGACGCGAGGGCGCGCCCGGGATCAAGAACGGGGCGCAGTTCGGGGACGCTTTTATGCATATTCGTATTCTTGAAACAGGCGAACCGCCCGCCCCCCTGAACGCGCGGTTCGGCGATTATACGGCGATGTTTCAGCGGCTCTTGTCACCGCACAGCCCGCGCCTGACGTTTTCCTCCACCGCTGCGCACAAAGAGGCGGCCATGCCGTCCGTCGCTGCATTTGACGGGCTCTTGATCACTGGTTCGCCCGCTGGTGTTTACGACGGGCATGACTGGATCGATGCGTCCGCAACGCTGGTGCGCGAGACTGCAAAAGCCGGCAAGCCGCAGGTTGGCATCTGTTTCGGCCATCAACTGATGGCTGAGGCTTTTGGCGGCAAAGCCGAAAAATCGGAAAAGGGCTGGGGCGTCGGCGTGCATGATTATGCGATCAAGGCCGAGGCGCCCTGGATGGCGCCGCCGTCAAATCGAATCGCCTGCGCGGCGATGCATCAGGATCAGGTGACCGATCTGCCGCCCGACGCGCGCATTCTTGGCGGGTCTGAATTCTGTCCCATGGGGGTTCTGAAATACGCGCAAGGGCCCGCCATTTCTTTTCAGCAGCATCCTGAATTCGACCACGAATATGGCGAAACGCTTTTACGGTTTCGCGCGGACCGCATTCCCAAGGATCGTACGGAGCCCGGTATCGCCAGCTATAAAACCCGCACGGACCGCGAACTGATAGGCGCGTGGATCACGAATTTCTTCCTGCAACATGCAAGGTAAAATATGACAGACCTCACTTTGACCATCGGCGATAAAAATCTCTCCTCCTGGTCGCTTCGGCCCTGGATGCTGATGACGCAACTGGAAATTCCGTTTACGGAAGACAACATCAAGCTAGACCGGTCGGACTCGCGAAAGATACTAATGGCGAAATCGCCGTCAGGATTTGTGCCGTTTCTGACCCAAAAAACCGATGGCGGCGAAATCCAGGTCTGGGACTCGCTCGCGATCCTCGAATATCTCAACGACCTCTTTCCGGAAAAGGGTATGTGGCCGGAAGACCCACAAGCGCGTGCGATCGCCCGCGCGGTCTCCGCTGAAATGCATTCCGGCTTCTCCAGCCTGCGCACCGTCTGGCCGATGATGGTGACGCGCGAAAATATGCGCCACACCACCTCCGGCGGCGTTGAGCGCGATATGAAGCGGATTGACAGGCTATGGACCCAGTGCCGCAAGGAATTCGGCGCCAATGCCGGCGGGGATTTTCTGTTTGGCGCGTTTTCCATCGCCGACGCGATGTACGCCCCGGTGGTCTCGCGCTTTGTCACCTATGGCCCGGTCAACCTGTCGCCGGAAGCGGCCGCTTATCGCGACATGATGATCGCCCTGCCTTCAATGAAAAAATGGATCGATGGGGCAAAAGCAGAGCTGGCGCAGGACGGGTAAGCGTCACCACGTTGCTTCGGCGCAAATGACGGCGACGCCTTGCGCCCTTTCGCGCGACCGACTATCTCGGCGTCATGAAATCGAACGAAGCCGAAGCCATCCTTTCCGCACTGATCGCCGACGCCAAGGCCGCTGGCGCCGAGGCCGCAGACGCCGTCCTTTATAATTCTGTCTCCAGCGGCGTTTCCTGGCGGATGGGCAAACTCGAGGATGTCGAGCGGTCTGAAGCCGCCGATCTCGGCCTCAGGGTGCTTGTCGGAAAGCGCCAGGCCTCAGTCTCCACCACTGACCATTCACGCGCCGGCCTGAAAGAGCTTGCCGAACGATGCGCCGCAATGGCGAAGGCCGCCCCGGAAGATCCGTTTTGCGGTCTTGCTCCGGAAGACCGGCTGGCTCGGGAACCTTTCCCGGAGTTGGATCTTGGCGACTTTGACGAACCCTCAACTGACGCCCTGAAAGCGCGCGCCGCCGAATGCGAAGAAGCCGCGCTCAGCGTGGAAGGCGTCGTCAACTCTTCCGGCGCCGGAGCAAGCTATGGTGAAGGGTGGAAATGGCTGATGACCAGCCATGGCTTTTTCGGTCAGTCGGGCGGCTCAAACCACTCCGTATCGGTTAGCGTTGTCGGACAAGATGAAAACGGCATGGAAACCGATTACGATTATGATTCCAAAACGCACCTGGACGATCTTGCAAGCGCCGCCAGCATTGGCGAGAACGCTGGCCAACGCACCGTGCGCCGGCTTTCGCCGAAGAAGCTGAAAAGCCGGACGGCGCCGGTTTTGTTCGATAACCGCCTGTCGCGAACGCTGGTCGCGCAACTGGCGAGCGCGGTGAATGGCGCCGCAATCGCGCGCGGCGTCAGCTTCCTAAAAGACAAGATGGACGCGAAAATTTTTGGCGACACGATCAACATTATTGACGATCCGCATGTGGCGCGGGGCCAGGGCTCTCGCCCATTTGACGGCGAAGGCGTCGCCAATGCCCGGATCGACCTGATTAAAGATGGCGTATTGACCGCCTGGTTGATGAATTCATCACATGCCGCGCAATTGAAGCTTCAGACCAATGGCCGCGCCACGCGCGGGGCTGGCGGCGCTCCTGGCGCCGGCTCCACCAATCTGACCTTGCAGCCGGGCGACGCATCGGTGGACGATCTGATGCGCAATGCGAAAGAAGGGCTGTGGCTGACCGATATGTTCGGTCCACAGGTGAACCCTAACACAGGCGATTATTCGGTGGGTTGCTCCGGCTTCTGGTTTGAAAACGGCGCCGTTGCATATCCGGTCAGCGAAATCACGATCGCCGGCAATATCCTGGAAATGTATGCGGGGCTTGTCCCTGCGAATGATCTTGAAATTCGCGGCGCGACCAACGCGCCCAGCGTCCTTATTCCGGCGATGACCATCGCTGGCGACTAGCCCAGTCCAACGGAGCCACTCATGCCCCAGAGTCAATTGTTGCATCTTGTTTTCGGCGGCGAGCTGGATAAATCCCGACCACATCAAGCTTTGACAAGTCGCGAAATTTCACTTCTTCAAGATTTTCCAGCTCG
>JBCBSY010000269.1:0-3643 GCA_039818925.1 Pseudomonadota bacterium
ATGATCGAGATGGGCTGGATAGATGAAAGCGGCGAGGTCTCGGAAGCGGCCGCGGCTTTTTTCAAAACGCCTGAGCAGGGTTGCGCCACTTCGCTGTGGGCTGCGACCAGTCCAGAGCTGGAAAGCCGCGGCGGCGAATATTGTGAAGATTGTGATATCGCCCAGCTGATGGATGAAAACTCGCCACGTTACTTCCATGTTGCGCCCTGGGCGTGTGACGATGAGGCTGCGCGCAAGCTTTGGGCAGCGACGGAAGCGATGGTCCTGGCGGCGGAAGCCTAAGGCGTAGGCGCTGTGAAGCAAGTCGCAGAATTTTTTGGCGACCGAAGAAGTCTCCAGAACCTTTCGCAACGCTGGCAAGTGCTGGATGCCACATGAACGATCTGATCCTTCAAACGTCGCTTTTGCAGGTAGCATTGCCGCTTTTCCTGATCGCGCTGAATGCGTTTGTTTCGATTGCGTCGGCGCCCGGTTTCATGCTGCGCATGAGCGCAATTTTGCTTTTGTTGATATACACGGCGCTTGCAGGCATCTGGTTGTTCCTGCCCTGGTGGACGCCTTACCTGTTGGGAATGGTGCATTTCGCTGCCGGCGTTTGGGCGTTTCGGCGTTTCTCGCAGGTTGAACTTTTGCAGCGACAACGAAAAACAGTAATTGAAATTGTAGCCGCCATTGGTGTTATCATCGGCGCCGTCATTTTGCTGTATCCGGCGCTCCAGGGCAGACAAGCGGACGACATCGCAATCGATCTCCAGATGCCGCTGGGGCCGGGGCGTTATCTGGTGATCAGCGGCGGCGCGCACGCGTCTATCAACAGTCACTTTCTGACATTGACGCTTGAGCGCGCAAAGGCATTCCGGGGTCAAAGTTATGCGGTTGATATTATCGGCATAGATGGATGGGGCATGAGAGCGAGGGGGATATCTCCCAAAGATCCGAAAGTCTATAAAATCTATGGTTCTGAAGTGCTGGCGCCCTGTGCAGGGCGCGTGTCGCATGTGGTCGACGGCGTTGGCGACAACGAAGTGCCCAATATGAACCGCGAAGACATGTTGGGAAACGCTATCATGCTCGATTGCAATGGCGTGAGTGTACTGCTGGCTCATCTGGCGCCTGGAACCCTGCTGGTGGATGAACGCGATGTGGTCAGCAGTGGCGAAGTCTTGGGGCGCGTCGGCAATTCGGGCAATTCCGGTGAACCGCATTTGCACCTTCACGTCCAAAGCAAAGGTCTTGATGATGCGCCAGTCGCGGGCGAGCCGTTATGGTTTACAGTCGAAAACCGGTTCCTGGTCCGCAATAACCGAATTGTCGTTGATGAGGCGCGCTAACCCGTCGCGACACCGAATAGCGATCCAATGAAATAGGTTGCCGCACCCGCAGCTGCGCCAATAAGCAACATGCGCGCGCCGCCAACAAGGGCGCTTTTTCCGGAAAACAGACTGAGCGCTGCGCCGACAACAAAAAGGCTGGCGCCGGATAGTCCCGCAGCGATGGGGGCAGCATGATGCGCAGCGCCGAAAAAGAACGGCGTCAGTGGAACAACCGCGCCGACGCCGAACGCAAAAAATGACGATAGCGCTGCGCTGATTGGCGCGCCGAGATTATCGGGATCAAGACCCAGCTCTTCGCGCGCCAGCGCATCAAGCGCCGCTTCGGGATCTTTAAATAATTCCTTGGTGAAAGCGCGTGCGTCATCCATCGGCATACCGCGCGCATTGTAGATCAGGGCGAGTTCTTCAGCTTCTTCTTCGGGATAAAGCTCTAGCTCTTCGCGTTCCTGCCCGATCTGATACTCCAGCATCTCCCTTTGCGAACGGACAGACACGTATTCGCCCGCCGCCATGGAAAACGCGCCGGCGAGCAAACCCGCAACGCCGGTCAGAACAACCGTTTCGGGCGCCAGCGCCGCGCCGGAAACGCCCATCACCAGGCTGGTGTTGGAAATGAGCCCGTCATTGACGCCGAAAACCGCCGCCCGCAATGACCCGGCACCGCTGCGATGCCGCAAGCCGATATCCTCAACACGGGTCGGCATTGGATGACCGGTCTTTAAAGAGGGGCCTGAGTAAAAAGAGACGCCGCGCACCTTTGTCGCCGCTAGAATCGGGCGCATTGTGCGCGGGCCAAAAGCGCGAATAAGTTTCTTGACAATAAGCGCGCGAATAGACGGCCGAAAAGCAGTCGGCGCCGGAAACGCTTTTGCGATAAGGCGCGCCTGCGCTTCCGCTGCGAGCGCCATGTCGGCAAAGAGTTTCTTCCCGGCGACGGATGGTTCGGCTTCGGCAACGGCGGCGCACAGATAGGCGGCGGTTTTTTCCGAACGCCAGCGAGCCAGATGATCATGCGTTTTCATAGGGCGACTGTATTTCGTTGCCATTCTTTCTAAGTCTGAGGCTTTGTGTTTTCAGCGAATGCGGTAGACTGGCCTCGGGATCTAAATTTAGGGGCGTTTTCAGGGTGTTGATACGGCTAATCGGATTCGTGGCGATTTTGAGCGCCGCTCTTGCCAGCGCGGTCGTGACGAGCGCTGCGGCGCAACCGGTTCCGGACCGGTCGATTGGCGAAGGGCCTTATGATCGGCTGGTGATCCGCGGCGCGACCGTGATTGACGGCGCCGGCGCGCCGCCCGTTGGACCAGTGGACTTGGTCGTCGAAGGCGAGCGCATCACCAGTATTGTCCCGGTTGGCGCGCCGGGGTTGCCGATCGATCCGGACCGCCGGCCGGCGCAAGGCGCAAGAGAGATCGATGCGAGCGGCATGTACGTGCTGCCGGGCTTTGTGAACCTTCACGGCCATATTCATAACAAGCTTTCCGGGCAGGGCGTGCCATCGGATTATATATTCAAGCTGTGGCTTGCGCATGGCATTACCAGCGTGAGAGAGCTCGGTAATGGCGCCGGCGCTGCCTGGACAGCAGAAGTGGCGCGCCGGTCTGCGCTGAATGAAGTCGACGCACCCAATATTTATCCGTATCCGGTCTTTCGCGGCTGGAGTGCGGGTGCAGTGGACACCCCCGCCGAGGCGCGAGCGCGCATTCGTCGATTGAAACGCGACGGCGCTGTAGGGGTGAAGTTTTTTGGCGCGCCCGCAGAGATCCTCTGGGCCGGCCTTGATGAGGCGCGCAAACAGGGCCTCAAGACAACCATGCATCATGCTCAGCTTGACGTCGCACATGCAGATGTCATGGACACCTCGGCGCGCGGTCTTGGTTCCATGGAACATTGGTATGGTCTGCCGGAAGCGTTGTTCGATGACCGAACATTGCAGGACTACCCGGCCGACTACAATTACAACGACGAGCAACATCGTTTTGAAAATGCTGGCCAGCTCTGGAAACAGGCGGCGGATCAGGGCTCCCCGCGCTGGGAAGAGGTGATGGGGACGCTGTTAGAGCGCGAATTCTCTATCATCCCGACTTTTTCGATTTATCTCGCCAGCCGCGACTGGATGCGGATGCGCCGCGCCGAGTGGCATGACGAATACACCCTGCCGTCGCTCTGGAAATTCTTCGCGCCGGATCGCAACGCTCATGGCTCTTATTGGTTCGACTGGGGCAGCGAGCAGGAGGTCGCCTGGAAAGAAAACTACCAGCTCTGGATGCGTTTCATCAACGAATACAAAAACCGCGGCGGCAAAGTCG
>JBCBSY010000270.1:0-3640 GCA_039818925.1 Pseudomonadota bacterium
CTTTCGCATCCAGACACTGTTTCCTTCACCGGAACCACCGTCGCAACCGCTGGCTTACTTTTGTTGGCGATCGCCGCGTTAGCGAGTTTCAGATGTAGTTGGAATTCTGCCGCAAAAGAAAACGGCCTCGTTAAACGGGGCCGTTTTCTTTGATTAATCAATATAAATTTTATGCGACGGCGGTGTCAATTTTAACGCCAGGTCCCATCGTTGAGGACAAAGCGATTTTTTTGACATAGGTGCCTTTTGCGCCCGCCGGTTTGGCCTTTGTCACCGCATCAATGAAAGCCTTAACATTTTCGGCAATGGCTTTTTCATCAAAGCTCGCCTTGCCAACGCCAGCGTGAACAATTCCGGCTTTTTCAACGCGGAATTCGACTGCGCCGCCTTTGGAATCCTTCACGGCTTGCGCCACATTTGGCGTGACGGTGCCCACCTTCGGGTTCGGCATCATGCCGCGCGGGCCGAGAACTTTGCCGAGGCGACCGACGACACCCATCATGTCGGGCGTGGCGATGACGCGGTCAAAGTCCATGAAGCCTTCCTGAATCTTTTGCATCAGGTCTTCAGCGCCGACGATGTCAGCGCCGGCTTCCTTGGCTTCATCGGCCTTTGCGTCTTTTGCAAAAACCGCCACCCGCACGGAGCGGCCGGTGCCGTTTGGCAGGGAGACAACGCCGCGAACCATCTGATCCGCATGCCGCGGATCAACCCCAAGGTTGATTGCAACTTCAATGGTTTCGTCGAACTTGGTGGTGGCGTTCGCCTTGACCGACTTCACCGCCTCTTCAATTGAATAGAGTTTATTACGATCAACGCTTTCGAGCGCCTTGCGGATTCTTTTTCCAGATTTCGCCATTGTTTCTACTCCCGAACCTCAAGGCCCATGGCCCGTGCAGACCCCATGACGATTTTCGTCGCCGAATCGAGATCGTTGGCGTTCAGATCCGCCATTTTCGCTTCAGCGATTTCGCGGCATTGCGCCGCAGAAACACTGCCGGCGACTTCTTTGCCAGGGGTCGAACCGCCTTTTTGCAGCTTGGCGGCTTTCTTCAGGTAGTAGGACGCCGGCGGCGTCTTGGTGATGAAGGTGAACGACTTGTCGGAAAAGATGGTGATGATGGTCGGAACCGGCATCCCCTTTTCCATTTCCTGCGTCTTGGCATTAAATGCCTTGCAGAATTCCATGATGTTCAATCCGCGCTGGCCAAGCGCCGGGCCGATCGGGGGAGACGGCGTCGCCGCGCCCGCCGGCACCTGAAGTTTCAGGTAGCCTGCTATTTTCTTCGCCATTTTTTAGCCTTCTCGGTTATGGCGGCGGCGCCGACTTAACGGCCCCGCCCGTTGAAGGGTCGCGGTGCGGCCCGACCAGGACTTTGATCGAAACCTCCCGCGAAGCCGCGCCTCTTAAGCCAGCGCCGACGCATTCGCAAGAGCGCATGACCAGAAAACGAGATGAATTTGGGGAAAGCAGACAAAAGAAAACGGGCGTTCCCTATGGGGGACTTGGGACCGCCCGCTTTCAGTTACGCAACAAACAAAACTCTACGCTACTAAACAGTCGAGAATTGGCGGAGCCGCCGCTCTCTCGTGATGTTATAAACTTACACTGTCCTGGATGCAAGCAGGCCTAGAAATTCCCGTTAAACGGGAGAAACCAAAAGGGGCGGCGAGACGAAATCAGCACGGGGGGAGAGAGATCGCTGCCCGTCTCGCCTTCGCGGGAATTACGCTACGCCCTCGCGATGAGCAGAATATTGTGTGGAATTGGAATTAAGTCGCGGCGAAATTGTGTTCATTTTGCGCCGCACAATCACAAAATGTTGTCCGGTATGACGCTGCGGACTTGTGTGCTAAGTTCCTGTTTTTAAGAGGATAAAAATATCAGGCGAGCCGCTTGAGCGCCAATTGCAGGTGCGAACGCCTTCAATTCAAGCAAAATCCAAACGCGGGACGCGCCCAAAATCCTCGCAGGCGCACACTATCAGAGTAGCATCGCCGCTGGTTCCTCGATGAAGGCTTTGAAGGCTGACAGAAATTCCGCCCCGACGGCGCCGTCTACAACCCTGTGATCACAGGTGAGCGTCACTGTCATGACGGTGGCGATCTCCATCTTGCCGTCTTTAACGATGACCCGTTGTTCACCAGCGCCGACAGACATGATCGCCCCATGCGGCTGGTTCACGATCGACGCAAAGGATTTGATTCCAAACATGCCGAGATTGGAGACCGAAAAAGTGCCGCCCTGATATTCTTCGGGCTTCAGCTTTTTGTTCTTGGCGCGCGCAGCCATGTCTTTGACCTCAGCGGAAATCTGTTTCAGGCCCTTTTCTTCGGCTTTCCAGACGATCGGCGTAATCAAGCCGCCGTCGATCGCCACCGCCACACCGATGTCGGCGTGTTTGTGCAGCAGGATGGCTTCGTCCGTATAGGTCGCGTTCGCCGCCGGCACTTTTTTTAGCGCCATGGCGGACGCCTTCAAAATGAAGTCATTCACGGAGAGTTTGAACGCGCCATCCCCCTCTTTCGGCGATGTCGCATTGATGCGCGCGCGCGCCGCCAGCAGGTGATCGAGTTCAACATCGACATTGAGCGGAAAGTGCGGAACTTCCTGGTTAAAACTCTGGGTCAGCCGCCGGGCGATCACCTTCCGCATCCCGTCAAGCTTCACCGCCTCATAGCTGTCCGCCGGATAGAGCCGTTCATCAATGGAAGCTGGCGCGATCTGCGCGGGGGCGGCGGCGGGCGCCGCTTTCCCGGTTCCTTCTTTCAACGCTTTTTCAACATCTCGCTTGACGACGCGCCCGCGTGGGCCGGAGCCTTTGACGGCGGAAAGATCAAGTCCTTCCTGCTTGGCGATGCGTTTGGCGAGCGGCGAAGCCAGAACCCGGCCGTTCTTGTGCGAGGCGCTTTCCTCCCCCGCTTGCGGGGGAGGTGTCGAGGCCGCAGGCCGAGACGGAGGGGGCGTTTGTTTCGGCTCCACCCCCTCAGTCTGCTCCGCAGACAGCTCCCCCGCTGGCGGGGGAGCGGAAGCGCCATTTTTCGTCTGGGACTCTCTACTCAGCGCACTTACATCAATGTCGTCCGCACTCTCACCGTCTTCGAGCAAAACCGCGATCGGCGCATTGACTTTTACGTTTTCGGTTCCGGCTTCAATCATGATTTTGCCGATGACGCCCTCATCCACCGCCTCGACTTCCATGGTCGCTTTGTCGGTCTCAATCTCGGCGATGACATCTCCGGACGAGACCGTATCACCCTCCTTGACGTTCCATTTGGCGAGGGTCCCCTCCTCCATGGTCGGCGACAGGGCAGGCATGAGAATTGGCGTGGGCATAAAGGCTTCCGTTTAATGCGGTCCGAAATAAGAAGCAGCAAGCGCCGCGTTTGTAAATGTCGTGGGTGTCCATTTGGCGAAACGGCGTTCGATACGGGCTTCGGTCGTTTCTGCGCCATATTCCGCTGGCGCTTCCGGAATGGCGAGAAACGCCTCCATCCGCAGGCCAACGACATTGATCGTGGACACAATCCGGTCACCCTCGCCCAAGCGTTGGACAGTGAGGAGGACCTCAGGGCGCAGCGGGACGCCGACGAGAATGTCGCCCATCTGATCAATGTCGCGCTGAAGCTCGAGGGCCTG
>JBCBSY010000271.1:0-3616 GCA_039818925.1 Pseudomonadota bacterium
CCGCTCGCGTCTTGAGCGCGCTCGCGTCTTGAGCGGCCGGCGACGCCGACCAATCCAGAAGCCGCTCATGATAAAATTCGAAAAGCGCCGGGATAAAACCGTCCTTTTTGTCGTAGCGCCGATAAACCGAAGCTGGCGACACGCCAGCGGCGGCGGCGATTTCGGCGACGCCGATTTCGTCGAATTCTTTTTGCCGTAAGAGCGCCTCAAGCGCCTTCATCAACTGATCGCGGGTCTCTCGTGACCGCGCCTGGACGGCGGGTTTCGCCCCTTGACTCATGACATCTCTCAATTCAATAATGTGTATGTAATTTACATTTACATATTAAAGAACAAAAGAAAAGCTCTTGAGGTGGAATTATGGGAAATATTTCAAAGGCATGGGGAATTGTCTGGTCCACAGAACCTGTTCTGACCGCCGGATTTCTGATCCTGAGCGCCGTTCTGGCGCTGGTCATAAGCGCGGAAATCTGGCGATGCTATGTTTCCCGGCGGCCGGTTGACGACAAGATGCGTCTGCAGTTCTACCGGGAAACCATGATTATGCTGTGGGCGTTCGCCATCTTGTGCGTCGGCGCGTGGCTCCTGTCCGGGCGTAATCTCGCTGAGCTTGGCTTCACCATAAACTGGACGATCGGGTTCTGGGGAGCCATGGCCATCGCCGTCATCATCATCGGCGCACAGGCCTATGAAGCGTTATCAGCAATCAACAGCGCCGAGAAACGAAAACGCCTGAAAGCCACGCAGACCCAACATGACAGCGCCTATGATCTCGTTGCGCCGCAATCCCGGCGGGACTATCAATGGTATTTTCCCTTGGCGGTGACGGCCGGCATCACTGAAGAAGTTGTCTTTCGCGGCTTTCTGATCGGTTTCGCCGTGCTTTTCATGCCGTTATGGGCGGCCGCGATTTTTTCCATAGCGATCTTTTTGCTCGGCCATCTTTATCAAGGCGTCAAGCCGGCGTTGAAATTATTTTTTATCGCATCCATCCTGACCTTGCTTTTCGTGCTCTCAGGATCGCTCATTCCAGGCATTGTGCTGCACATTGCCGTCGATATTTTCTCCGGTGTTTTCTTTTACCTTGCTCAAAGAGATGATCGATCAGACGCAGCACTTGCGCTGTCATAAAACAACCTCAATATTCCGGTCCATTTATACTCTTTACACTGATGGAAATTGTGCTAAAGTGCGCCCACAGCCAACATCGCGACGCCAAGACAGGCAACCAACGCCAAGATCATCACGACCCCGTCGCGTGCGGTGATTGCAACGCCAAAAAGCACAACCGCCCAGGCAGGCGCCGCCACTGCAAAGGGAACAGCGTCAAACGGCACCATCACCAAACCCAGGATCAGGACAAAAATTGCCGCCGCACGCCGCATCGCTTCGTTCACGGCCCAGGTAAGGCGTTCCGTTATCAACCGGTCGAGGAACACAAGCACGGGCTCGGTTTTCCGGCGCACTTTGCGCAAATCATTTTCGTCAATGGACTGGTTCAGAACAAACCCCGGCAACCAGGGGTGAGCACGGCCCAGGATCATCTGAATCGCAAGACCCGCAATGACAACGCCCACAACCGCCGCCGCACCGGGAATGGCCGCCAGCGGCGTCCCGCCAATAAACCCCAGAAGAATAAAGAGCGGCCCATAACTTCGGTCGCCCCACGCCTTTAGCAATGCGCGCAGCGAGACAGATCCATCTTCAGAGCTTTCAAGCGCCTCATCGATGATGCTTTCGAGCGGCGCATCCGTTGAGATGTCATTGCTTTGTGTGTTCTGCATGTGCGTGCGAGACTCCTTCGCTTGCAGTCAACAAAGTTATCAGACCGGGGTTCCGTCCGGTGATATTCAGGTTACGCCTGCATGGTCCAGCCTTCGACGCCCATCGCCGCCTGACGCACTGCTTCCGAACGTGTCGGGTGAGCGTGGCAAGTGCGTGCAATATCTTCCGAGGCGCCGCCAAACTCCATGACGCTGACCGCCTCCGCGATCAGCTCCCCGGCCCCTACACCAACAATGTGCACGCCAAGCACGCGATCCGTATTCGCATCCGCCAGCACTTTGACGAAACCGTCCGTTTCGTGATTGGTCTTGGCGCGTGAATTCGCCGCGAAAGGAAATTTACCAGTCTTATATTCGATACTGGCTTCCTTCAGCTGCTCTTCAGTTTTCCCAACCGAAGCAACCTCCGGATAGGTGTAAACCACGTTCGGCACGGTTTCGTAATTTACATGCCCGGCTTTCCCAGCGATCAGCTCAACACAGGCGACGCCGTCATCCTCCGCCTTATGCGCAAGCATGGGGCCCGTAATGCAGTCGCCAAGCGCCCAGACGCCATCGACGCTGGTCTTGAAATGGTTGGTTTCGATAAAGCCGCGTTTGTCAGTCTTCACGCCAATCGTATCCAACCCTAAGTCTTCTGTATGCGGACGGCGCCCAATCGCTACGAGCACAGCATCTGCATCGATCACTTGCGCATCCCCGCCATTTGCAGGCTCGACCGTCAGCGAAACGCCGGATTTCGAGGCCTTCGCGCCGGTCACTTTCGAGGATAACTTAAAATCGACACCCTGTTTCTTCAGGATGCGCTGAAACTGCTTTGAGACCTCGCCGTCCATGGTCGGCAGGATGCGGTCAAGAAATTCAACCACCGTGATCTTGGCGCCGAGACGGCGCCAGACCGAGCCAAGCTCAAGGCCAATAACGCCGCCGCCAATCACCACCAGATGCTCCGGAACTTTTTCAAAGTCGAGCGCGCCGGTTGACGACACGATGGTTTTTTCATCGATATCAACGCCCGGCAGCGGCGTAACTTCCGATCCGGTGGCGATGATGATGTTTTTCGTGTCAAGTTCTTTGTCGCCATCGTCGCCGGCGACCAGCACGCGGCTTGCAGACAAGATCTCACCCGCGCCCAGAAAAACCTCCACCTTGTTTTTCTTCATGAGGAACTCAACGCCCTTGGTGAGGCCGTCGACGGCGTCGTCTTTTTGCTTGAGCATCTGTTTTAAATTCAGCGACAGGCCGCCCGTTTCGATCCCAAGCCCCTCGAAATTTTTCGCCGCCGCCTCATAAAGCTCAGATGCATGCAACAGCGCCTTCGATGGAATACAGCCCACATTGAGGCAGGTGCCGCCAAGCTTTTTATTGTCCCGCTTTTCGATAAGCGCGGTTTTAAGACCCAACTGACCGGCGCGAATCGCCGCGTTATAGCCGCCGGGGCCGGCGCCGATGATCACGACGTCGTAGGTGTCAGTCATGTTCTCAATTCCTAAAGGTCAAGCAACAGGCGCTGCGGGTCTTCGAGGTTTTCTTTGACGCGCACAAGGAAGGTGACGGCGCCTTTGCCGTCCACGATCCGGTGGTCATAGGACAGCGCCAGATACATCATCGGGCGTATCTTGATCTCACCGTTGATGACCATCGGACGGTCCTGGATCTTGTGCATACCCAGAATACCCGACTGTGGCGGGTTGAGGATCGGCGACGACATCAACGACTGGCTGATCCTGCTCGGCACGCCACAGGACAGCACCATCGCCATCGACGTGACCGGCTCCGGCGGAGCCTACCAGGCCATGCTCGATCTGACCGGCTTCCCGGCCCTCGGGACC
>JBCBSY010000272.1:0-3609 GCA_039818925.1 Pseudomonadota bacterium
CGGGCGTAACCGGGTTATCCAAAGCGCCGCTTAAAATCTGCGAACATTTCTACCGCCAATAAAAAAGCCGCCCATCGGCGGCTCCTTCCAGCGGCATGATACAAAGCCTTACTTGATCTTGCCTTCTTTGAAGTCCACATGTTTGCGCGCAACCGGATCGTACTTTTTCAGCACGAGCTTTTCCGTCATGGTGCGTGTGTTCTTTTTAGTGACGTAAAAGAACCCGGTCCCGGCGGTTGAATTGAGACGGATCTTAACGGTTGTCGGCTTGGCCATGGGTCGCTCCTCGGGACCAGAATTCGCGCAAAATGAGCGCGGACCATACTCATCGCCCTTTTACTGTCAAGCCATGGAACGTGATTTTCAGGTCCGCCGCTCAGGCGTCGGCGTCAGGATCCGCATTGGGCCCGGCAAAGCCGTGCATCCGGTTGGCCCATTGCAACCCGATCATGGCTCCTTTGGACGTCGGCAGCAGCGCCCAGGCAGAGAGGATCATGGCTGGCAGCCAGATCGCAAATTGCAGGTTCAATGGCGGATCGAAGAGCTGTTTGACGGCCAGCGCCAAAGGAATCAGCACATGGCCGACGACAATAATGGTAATGTAGGGTGGGGCGTCGTCAGCGCGATGTCCGGAAAGGTCCAGACCGCATGAGTCGCATTCGTCTTTCGTCTTTACATAACCTCTAAAAAGCTTGCCCTGACCGCAGTTCGGACATCGAGAAAGAAGGCCGCGGCCGACAGCCCGGGTCCAGGACCGCCGATCGGCGTCGCCGCCAAATGTTTCTACTGTGCTCTCCATGAGCGCTTTATGGTGAGCCAGGCCCCCCAGCGCAAGGTGATGGATCATCGCAGGCGACCAATAAAAGTCACGGGCCCGTGTAGAGGATTGATCCCGCTCTTCGGGAAACGGCGCCATAATGCGATTGAGATCAGAATACCAAGGAGGGCGATCAATGGCGATTTTGCGATGGGTCCTGGCGCTGGGCGTCGGGGGTTTTCTTTTGTTTATGGGCTTCACTAAATTCAGCGGCGGCGCCCATATCTTTCCGTATATCGAGTACAAAGCGGCAGGCTTGGGCGTTCCTTTTGCGGAATTCGCTTTTCCGCTAGGCAACCTTGCGACCGGCGTGCTGGAAATCCTTGCCGGCGTGCTGGTTATCCTGCCCATGACCCGCAAAATCGGCGCGCCGCTCGCGGTCTTGCCTTTTCTCGGCGCTGTTGGATTTCATTTGTCGCCGTTTCTCGGCGTTTCAACACCAACGGGATATGCCGATCCTAAACCGACAGAAATCCTGGCGGCGGGCGGCCCGTTTGCGGCGTCGGATTTTTCAAGCGAGATGACCACGGCGCTATTTATCATGGCGGCGGCGGGACTTGCCGCTGCGATTGTAAACCTGATCGTTCAACGCAACAGCTAGGCGCCGAATACCCGGTCAAAAATCGTATCGATATTCTTGGTGTGGTAACCGAGGTCGAACAGAGTCTCGAGGTCAGAGGCAGAAAGGTGGGCCGTAACGTCCTTGTCCGCCTTCAGATTATCCAGAAACAGCCCTTCGCCGCGCCAGGCCGGCATGGCGTTTCGCTGAACAAGGGAATAGGCGTCCTCGCGCGAAGCGCCCGCCTGGGTGAGGGCCAGCAATACCCGCTGCGAGAAAATAAGCCCGCCCAGCTTGTTCATATTGTCGAGCATACGTTGTGGATAGACGACGAGGTTTTCGATCACCCCAGCAAGCCGGTGCAAAGCAAAATCGAGATGTACTGTCGCATCGGGTCCGATGCCGCGCTCAACGGATGAATGCGAGATATCGCGCTCATGCCACAACGCTACGTTCTCCAGCGCCGGAGCGGCGCACATCCGCACAAGCCGCGCCAGACCGGTAAGGTTTTCCGTCAGCACGGGATTGCGCTTGTGCGGCATGGCGGAAGAGCCTTTCTGGCCTTTGGAGAAATACTCCTCCGCTTCCAGCACTTCTGTTCGCTGAAGATGCCGAATTTCCGTTGCTAGCCGCTCGATGGATGAAGCGATAACAGCCAGGGCAGAAAAATACGCGGCGTGACGATCGCGGGGAATGACCTGAGTCGATACCGGTTCAACGGATAGCCCCATTTGTTCGGCGACATACGCCTCAACAGACGGATCAATGTTGGCGAAGGTGCCGACCGCGCCGGAAATCGCGCATACGGCAATTTCTTCACGCGCTGTTTCCAGACGGCGTTTCCCGCGCTGAAACTCCGTATAAAAACCAGCGAGCTTAACGCCGAAGGTGGTTGGCTCCGCGTGAATGCCATGGCTGCGACCGACACAAACGGAACCTTTGTGCTCCATCGCGCGTGTTTTGAGCGCCGCAAGAACACAGTCCATGCCTGCAAGCAGGAGGTCCGCCGCCCGCATCAGCTGGACGGAGAGGCACGTATCAAGCACGTCAGAGGATGTCATGCCCTGATGCACAAATCGCGCGTCGTCGCCGATAAACTCGGCGAGATGCGTCAGAAAGGCGATTACGTCATGCTTGACTTCCCGCTCGATGGCGTTGATCCGCGATACATCGAACTCAACATTACCCCCCTTGTCCCAGATAGCTTTCGCGGCGTCTTCCGGGATCACGCCAAGCTGGGCGAGGCGGTCTGCCGCATGGGCTTCGATCTCGAACCAGATGCGGTATTTTGAGGCGTCAGCCCAGATTTCAGCCATTTCAGGGCGTGTATAGCGGGGGATCATGTGCGGCTCCGTTCGGGCTGCGCGCCAGAATCGTCTTCAATATTGAGTGTGCCCATGGGCGTAGGGGCGTTGCGGGCTGGCGCCGGCGGCTCGCTACGCTGGCCCCAAATCCACCAACCGACCCCGAGGCCCACGGTAAACGCCGCCAGCAGCAACGCCCACATATGCACGGCGAGCCAAAGCATCGCATCTCTCCCATCAGAAGGGTTTAGCGGTTGTTGATGCCAACATATTCGCGCTTCGGCGCGCCGGTGTAAATCTGGCGCGGGCGACCGATTTTCTGGTTAGGGTCTTCAATCATTTCAGACCACTGAGCAATCCAGCCGACCGTACGCGCAAGCGCAAACAGCACAGTGAACATATCTGTCGGGAAGCCCAGTGCGCGCAGCGTGATTCCCGAGTAGAAATCGATATTCGGATAAAGTTTCTTTTCAACGAAGTATTCGTCTTCCAGCGCGATACGCTCAAGTTCCATCGCCACCTGGAGCAGCGGATCATTCTCGACGCCAAGCGCATCCAACACTTCGTGACACGCCTTACGCATGACTTTCGCGCGTGGATCATAGTTCTTGTAGACGCGGTGACCAAAACCCATCAGGCGGAACGGGTCGTTCTTGTCCTTCGCACGGGCGATAAATTCGGGGATGCGGTCAACCGAGCCGATTTCCTGAAGCATGTTGAGCGCGGCTTCGTTGGCGCCGCCATGGGCCGGTCCCCAAAGGGAGGCGATGCCCGCAGCAATACAGGCGAACGGGTTGGCGCCGGAAGAGCCGGCAAGGCGCACTGTAGAAGTCGACGCGTTTTGCTCATGATCCATATGAAGAATATCAGTGTAACGAGGTTCTTTGCAGCGCGCTCGACAAAATCTTCATCCTTCATATGGATCATGA
>JBCBSY010000273.1:0-3607 GCA_039818925.1 Pseudomonadota bacterium
AGAAACTTGCCGAGCGCATCGGTATATTCAAAAGCCGGCGTTTCCAGCGGATCAAAGCCATGGGCTTCATAGACCGCACTGATGCGCGCCAGCATCTCGCGCTCGGCGATGATCTCAGCGCCTAATCGGTCTTTGAACCCGCGTGGCGCACGCGCCTTGGGGCGGAACGTCTTCTGCTTCTTATTTTGCGGCTTGGTATGTTTCTGGGCCATGGGCGGCGGGATAGCCGATCCCGCCGTTCCGGGCAATCGCCTGCTTAGAGCCTTGTTAGACTGTAAAGCCCTGTAGCGGCCATCATGATCGCAAACCCCGCCCGGATCAGCGCACCCCGCGCGGTATCTCCGGTAATACGTTTAAACGCGCCCCCAAACGCTAACCATGCAAAGTCGATCATACAGACGAGCACGAACGTCAGTGCGGCGGTGGCAAGCGCCGAAACAACGGGATCGCCGTGACGAACGCCAAAAGATGCAAAGATTGCAGCAAAGGCGGCATAAGCTTTGGGATTGATAATGTTGAGAATGAACCCATCCGAAAATCCCGGCGCCTTTGATTCCGTCACAGACTCTGACGCGCCAGCGCCGCGATAAACACGAAGGGCAAGATACAAAATATACGCCGCCGCCAGCACTTGCAGCAAAATGCGCAACGGCGCAGCAGCCGCCAGCATGGCGGCGACCCCAAAGGCGGAAAGCAATAACACGATCGCCACGGCGGCAAGCAAACCGGAAAGGAAAGGCAAACCGCCGGCGGGACCATATGCGGCGCCGACGCCGGCCAACGCCAGAGTCGCAGGACCAGGCGAGCCCAGCAAGACAAGAACCGCAAGGCACAGTGTTATGAGGTCAGTGAACAACAGCTTTTATTCTTCCGGCCAATCCACCGGATCGACGCGCGTGATGAATATCGGCTCCACCGGCACCTCTTCGTAAAACGGGCCGCCCGAATCGGTGGCGACCGCGCCGATGGCGTCCGCCACATCCATCCCCTCGACGACGCGGCCGAATACGGCATAGCCGTAGATCGTCCCGATCTCCGTCACGCGATGATCAAGCTCAGCATTGTCGCGCAAGTTTATAAACCACTGCGACTGGGCGCTGTCCGGCTTGTCGCCGCGCGCCATGGCGATGGTCCCGCGTTCGTTCTTCAGGCCCTTGTCGCCTTCATAAGGGATCGGATCGCGCAGCGTCCGTTCCGTAAAGAGGCGCGAATAGCCCCCGCCCTGAATCACGTAACCAGCCACTACACGATGGAATAATGTGCGGTCATAATGTCCTTTGGTGGCGTATTCGAGAAAATTCGCGACCGTCGCCGGCGCCGTTTCCGGGTAAAGCTCGACAACAATATCGCCCATCGACGTCTGGATTTTCGCGTGTGTTGTCTCCTGTGCGCTCGCTGAAACCACGCTGAGACAAAGCATCATGAAAATGATGCACAAAAATTTTCGCAGACTCATTTCTTGTTCTCGCCGGCTGGATCGCTCATTGCGGCGCGCAAGGTATTGATCCGATCAATCAAACCATTTGTAGAGGCGTCGTGCACGGTGACGACAGGTTTTTCTTCACCGGCGCGCGCAAGCTGCGGCAGAATGGATTTCGCCAATGTCTTGCCAAGCTCAACACCCCATTGGTCAAAGGAATTGACGCCCCACAAAACCCCCTAACAGAAAATCTTGTGCTCATAGAGCGCAATCAGCGCCCCAAGCGTTTCCGGCGTCAGCTGCGCCATCAAAATGGAATTGGTCGGCCGGTCGCCAGGAAAGACCTTATGCGGCGCCAGCATCTCCACCGCCTGCGGCGTCAAACCTTGCGCTTTCAATTCATCTCTCGCCTCTTTCAGGGCTTTGCCGCGCATCAGGGCTTCGGTCTGGGCCAGAAAATTCGACAACAGTTTCTCGTGATGATCGGCGATTTCCGACTGGCTTATGGCGGGCGCAATGAAGTCTGCGGAGATCAGATCGGTTCCCTGATGCAGCAACTGATAGAACGCGTGCTGACCATTTGTGCCCGGTTCGCCAAAAATCACCGGGCCGGTGGAGCAAGAAACAGGCGTCCCGTCAAGGCCGACGCGCTTGCCGTTTGACTCCATATCCGCCTGTTGCAGATAAGCCGGCAACCGGTGGAGATGCTGGTCATAGGGCAACACGGCGTGGGCGCGGGCACCCATGAAATTCCGGTTCCATACGCCGGTGAACGCCATCATCACGGGCATGCTTCGGCGCAACGGCGCGGTGCGAAAATGCTCGTCCATCGCATGAGCGCCCCGCAACAGCCTTTCGAACGTGTCAAAGCCGGTCTGCAACGCGATCGAAAGCCCGATCACAGACCACAGCGAATATCGTCCGCCAACCCAGTCCCAGAATTCAAACATGTTGTCCGGCGCGATCCCGAACGCCTTGACGGCGCTTGCATTGGTGGACAGCGCCACGAAGTGTTTCGCGATATCGGCTTGCGCACCGCCCCGGGCCAGGAACCAGTCCCGCGCGCTCGCGGCATTGGTCATTGTTTCCTGCGTCGTGAAGGTCTTTGACGCAACAACGAAAAGCGTCGTTTCGGGATCGCAATCCGCAAGCGTGTCGGCAAGATGCTGACCGTCCACATTGGAAACAAAATGCGCATGGCGGCCTTTAATCCAATAAGGCCGCAAGGCCTCCGCCGCCATCAACGGCCCGAGGTCGGAGCCGCCAATGCCGATATTGACGACCGTCGTCAGAGGCTTGTCCGTAAAGCCCAGACGGACGCTGGAATGAATCTCGTGAGCGAAGCGTTTCATCTTATCCAGTTCGGCGCGCACATTTTTCGAAACGTTTTCGCCATCGACAAAATAGTCGCGCATGGAAAAGTCACGCAGCGCCACATGCAAAACGGCGCGGCCTTCCGTCGTGTTGATCGCCTCGCCAGCGAACATGCGCTCACGCGCGCCCTCAAGATCGGCGGCGCCCGCCAATTCAATCAGATGATCGACAACGTCGTCGGTGAGTTTGTTTTTCGAGGCGTCGAGAAACAGTCCCGCCGCTTCAACGGAATAACGCGCTGCACGTTCCGGGTCGTCCTCGAACAGACGGCGCAAGGTGACGTTTGCAAGATCTTGCGCGTCACCTTCCAGCGCTTTCCACGCCGACGCTTTCGTGATCCCGGTCATGAGATCTCCTCAGCTGAGTAAAATTGTAGAAACTGATACGGATTTTACCGGTCACGCTCAACGCGTTTTAAGGAAAACCCTGTAAGCGGATATTCATGAAATCCACATCCCCCGTCATTATCCCCGTCATCAAGCGCACCCTCACCAGTCTGGCCGCGATTGCGGCGGTGTCGGCGATTTTCGGGCTGAAAGCCATTGAATGGGAGACGCGGGCGGCGGCGCACCAAGGCGACCAAGACCGTTTGGCCAGAGCCTCTTTAGACCCGGCTTCCTGAAATCGCGGCCAAGACGGCCTTTTTACTCAAGGGCTGCGGCAATATCTGCGGCGCCCCTAAAGCGGGATAAGCCACATAGAGCGGCACGCCGCTGGCGCCGAAGCGCTCCAGCGCCGCCGTAACTTCCGGGTCCCGCACCGTCCAATCTGCAACCATGAAAACAGCGCCCGCAGCGGCAAAATCCTCCGCCA
>JBCBSY010000274.1:0-3597 GCA_039818925.1 Pseudomonadota bacterium
CGCCGATCGTTTGCTCAAGGACGGGGAGATCGTTCTGTCTATATCCGCGACCACCCGTCAGCGCCGTCCGGGCGAGGCCCACGGAAAGGACTATTTTTTCGTTTCCGAGGAAGAGTTTTTCCGGATGCGCGATAGCAGCGAATTTCTGGAGTGGGCGAATGTTTTCGGTCACTATTACGGAACGCCGCGCAGTCTGGTCGAAGATACGCTTCGTCAGGGAAAAGACGTGTTGTTCGATATTGATTGGCAGGGCGCGCAGCAGCTCGATGAAGTCGCTGGCGAAGATGTGGTGAAAGTATTCATCTTACCGCCGTCTCGCGAAGAGCTTGAACGCAGATTGCGCCAGCGCGCACAGGACCCTGAAGAGGTGGTTCAAAAACGCATGGCCAAAGCCGATGCGGAAATGTCTCACTGGGCGGAATACGACTACGTCATCGTCAATTACGATCTCGATGAATCCGAACAACTTTTGCGCGCAATATTATTTGGCGAACGTCTCAAAAGACGGCGGCAAGTCGGACTCGCCGCCATCGTCAAAGATATGGTGCGTGACGTCTAACGTCTCTTACTTGAACAGCACTTTGGCGATTTCATAAGATCGCGATCCGCCGGGGGCTGCGACCTCGACGCTGTCTCCTTCCGCTTTCCCAATGAGTGCTCGTGCGATTGGCGAAGACACGGAAATTCGGGAGAGCTTAACGTCCGCTTCGAGGTCTCCAACGATCTGCCACTTTTTTTCTTCTTCCGTATCTTCGTCGATCAGCGTGACGGTGGCGCCGAATTTGACCGTATCTCCATCAAGCTTGGCGACGTCGATCACCTGGGCGCGTGTGTATTTGTCCTCAAGATCGAGAATTTGACTTTCGATCCACCCCTGGCGCTCCTTGGCGGCGTGATATTCCGCATTCTCCGACAGATCGCCATGCGCGCGCGCTTCTGCGATCGCCTGAATGACGGCCGGGCGCTCTTCGTTTTTAAGTTTCTTAAGGTCGGATTCCAGTTGCTCGTAACCGCCGAGCGTCATCGGAAACTTTTCCATTTCTTCGCCCTTTCTCCTGCGCAAGGGACCTCCGCCACAATGGCGGCCTTGACTGTGAAGCGAAAAAAATAGCGCGGCCGGGCGCGCTCGCCGGGCCGTCGCTGATTTTCGGACCTGATATTTAAGCGCGGCGGCGGCTGATTTCAAGACTGAAACCCGCCGAAGAGTGATAGGTAGGCTATTGTAAAATAATGAGTTTTTCTATTCAGCGGAAAAGTATTGCTGGAGCGGCGCAACTTCGAGATCGTCAGCGCGCATGGCCTCGATCGCGCGCACTGCGGCTCGCGCCCCTGCTGCGGTGGTGATGCATGGGATCTTCTGCGCCAGCGCCGTGGTGCGGATTGAACGGGAGTCCTTGATCGATTGTGCTCCTTCCGTCGTGTTGACGACAAGGTGGACTTCTCCATTCTTCAGCGCATCGACGATATGGGGCCGCCCTTCAAGCACTTTGTTGACTCTCGCCACGTCAAGCCCTTGCGCCTGCAGATAGTCCGCCGTGCCGCCGGTGGCGATGATTGCAAAGCCCATTTCAAGGAGTTTGCGCGAGGCGTCGACCATCTCGTCTTTGTCTGAATCCTTAAGAGAGACAAAGACGCAGCCCGTCATGGGAATACGCGCCCCGGCGCCGATCAGGCTTTTCGCGCGCGCTTTTTCAAAGTTAACATCAATACCCATCACTTCGCCGGTTGATCGCATCTCGGGGCCCAATACTGTGTCGACACCAGGAAAACGCGAAAAGGGAAAGACAACTTCCTTGACAGCCACATGGCTGAATGCCGGCCATTTCAAATCGAGATCCTTGATTTTGACGCCAGCCATCACCTTCGCAGCAATGCGGGCGACGGGAAGCCCTACCGCTTTGGCGACGAATGGCACAGTGCGCGATGCGCGCGGATTGACCTCAAGGATATAGATGACGTTATCTTTAATCGCATACTGAACATTCATGAGCCCGACAACGCCAAGCTCAAGCGCCATGCGCCGAGTCTGTTCCTTGAGAGAGTCGATAATCTCGTTGGAAAGTGTGTAGGGCGGCAAAGAACAGGCGCTGTCGCCGGAATGAACACCCGCTTCCTCGATATGCTCCATAACGCCAGCGATAAACACGTCTTCGCCGTCTGCAATCGCATCAACATCGACCTCGACCGCGTTTTGCAGGTAATGATCAAGCAGGAGCGGCTCTTTTTCGTTGATTTCAATCTGCGCCGTGGCGAGATAATGCCGGAGGGAGGCTTCATCGCGTATGATTTCCATGGCGCGTCCGCCCAAGACATAGGACGGTCGCGTCACCAATGGATACCCAACGTCTTCGGCGATCTGGGCGGCGATTTCGCGCGATGGAGCTGTGGCGTTTTTTGGTTGAACAAAATTCAGCTTCTGAACGAGCTTTTGAAACTGTTCGCGATCCTCGGCGAGGTCAATCGCGTCGAATGGTGTGCCGAGTAAAGGTACTCCCTCGTTTTCCAGCGTGCCCGCAAGTTTCAACGGCGTTTGTCCGCCATATTGTACGATAACGCCAAGCAGGTTCCCTTGGTCGCGTTCCCGGTCGACGATTTCCAGAACGTCTTCGGCGGTCAATGGTTCGAAATAGAGCCGGTCGGACGTATCAAAATCAGTCGACACAGTTTCAGGGTTGCAATTCACCATGATTGACTCAACGCCAATGTCGGCAAGCGCGAATGCCGCGTGGCAACAGCAATAATCGAATTCAATGCCCTGACCAATGCGGTTTGGGCCGCCGCCGAGAATGATGACCTTCTTGCGATCCGATGGGGCGGCCTCGCAAGCGGCTTCACCGTTCCCTGCTGAGGATTCGTAGGCGGAATACATGTAAGGCGTTTTGGCGGCGAACTCCGCCGCACAAGTGTCAATGCGTTTAAAGACCGGCCGGACATCACGCGCCCGCCGGAAATCTCGAACGTCTTTTTCGTTTGCCGCGCAAAGTTGCGACAGGCGCTTGTCAGAAAAGCCCATGGCTTTCAAGCTGTGTAGCCGCTGGGGATTATCGGGCAATCCGTCGCGTTCGACGTCTTTTTCGGCGGCGACAATTTCAGCGATCTGTTCCAGAAACCAAGGATCGTACTGCGTGATGGAGTGAACTTGTTCGAGCGGCAATCCGTAACGGAGCGCCTGCGCTGTGACCCGCAGGCGGTTCGGGGTTGGCGCAGCAAGCGCCGCTCGAAAAGCATTCACGTCGTCGCCTTCGCCCAGCCCTTTAATCTCGATCGGATCGAATCCGCATAATCCCGTTTCTAGCGAGCGCAACGCCTTCTGAACGGACTCTGCGAAACAGCGGCCGATCGCCATTGCCTCGCCAACCGATTTCATCGCTGTAGAAAGCGTCGATTCCGCGCCGGGGAATTTTTCAAAGGCAAAGCGGGGAACTTTGGTTACCACATAATCAATGGTTGGTTCAAAGGATGCCGGTGTTTCCTTGGTAATATCGTTTTTGATTTCGTCTAAGCTATAGCCTACAGCTAACTTTGCTGCCATTTTGGCAATGGGAAAACCCGTGGCTTTACTAGCCAAAGCCGAACTACGAGATACCCGCGGATTCA
>JBCBSY010000275.1:0-3593 GCA_039818925.1 Pseudomonadota bacterium
TCAATCTTGAAAAACCGTTCCGGCGAGTTCGAAACGATGGCGCCGTTTTCATATTGCAGCAGCGCGCCGTGACCCGCGTCGCTTTGGGCCGTTAACAACCGGAACAGATTAAACGGAGCGAGCGGGCTCGCCGCCGTCGCCGCCAACTGATGCGTCAGGTTCACCTGATAGAAATCGCCGTTGAGGATGTTTTCAATCGCGCCCGCGACCGCATCTTGATAGTCTTTCTTTGTAAAATTGGAGCTGAGCCCGGAAAATTCCGGCGCTTTTGACGGCGGCAAAGGATCGGCGCCCAACGCATCGCGCAAACGCCGGCAGGCGGCCGCGCTGCGGCCGGCGATAAACGCCTCCCGCCGGGTTCTCGAAAACAACGCCGCTGCATCGTAGAGACCAAAACAAACGTCCGGAAATTGAAAGGGCGCGTCCGGGAGGCGCAAGGATGGTTCAAAAAAGCGCGCCGCCTCATAAGCCACGAAGCCTACCGCGCCGGAGAGAAAGGGCAGCCCCGCCAACTCATCAGCGCCAAGCGCGCGCCGCTCCTGCAGCTGCTCATCCAGCGCCCGGAAGGGATCAGCGTGGTCCGCTCCGACAATGGCTTCGGGGAAGGCTGTTATAACCGACCATTGCTGCGCCGTGGACAGCGCCCCGCCATGGAGCAAATGCGCGTCGCATTCTCCGGCCAGCGGCGCAAACGCCCGCAATGGCTCGCGCCAGTCGATTTCCCAAAGCACCATAGCCCTCGTGTCCTAGCGCTGGCGCGATCAGAGGGAAAGTCAAACCGGACCGTGCGCACCGCTGGCGCCGCGCGGCAAATCGGCTTAACCGCATGGGCCGAGAAGGGAGATCCATCTTGCCCAATCCACAGGGCGCCGGCGCCGGCTCAACGCCAGGGCAAGGCATGGCGCGCACCTTTTACGGTCTTGCGATCGCCGTGCTCATCGGCGTCATCGCCTATATCGGCCGCAGCGTCCTCATTCCCTTTGTCGTGGCCGGGTTTTTGTGCTTCCTGATTTTCACGCTGAAGGAGAATGTGCGCCGCATTCCCGTTGTCGGACAATATATGCCCGACTGGGTGAGTTATATGTTTGCGTTTGCGCTGATCGGCGCCGGGCTCGTGCTGTTCGTTGAAATCATCCGGTCGAATGTGGAAACGTTGCTCGAAGCCTGGCCGGGCTATGAAACCCGCTTGCGCGGGATCGCGCAGGACGTCATTGCATTTTTTCGCACAATCGATTTCCTGCCACAGGAACTGCTTGGCGGCGTGGAGCAAATCCAACAATCAGCGCTCGATCTGATCCGGCCGCTCCTTTCACAAGCCGCTGGAAGTTTGCGATCACTGACCTCAAATTTCCTTACCTTTATCACCGTCTTTCTTTATCTCGTTTTCATGCTGATTGAACGCGGGCGCATTTTCAAAAAAATCAGCCTGCTCGGCGCCGACGATCATCAGCGCAAGGCGATTAACGAAACGATTGCCGATATTGGCGTGATGGTGCGCCAGTATATTACGGTGAAGACGGTTTCAAACCTTGTTACGGCGACAATCAGCTATGTCATCATGTTGATTATCGGCGTGCAGTTTGCAGGCTTTTGGGCGCTGTTGATTTTCGTTTTAAACTATATCCCGATTTTCGGGGCCGCATCGGCAATTACGCTGCCGGTGTTGCTCGCCCTGGTGCAGCCCGATGGCGGCGGGCTGCGCATGGCGATCATCGCCGCGGTGAGCCTGATCGGCGCCGAGCAGATCATGTCAAACGGAATTGAACCGCGCATTGTCGGACGGACACTGAACTTAAGCCCGCTTGTCATTCTGTTTTCCCTGGGGGTCTGGGGATCGCTCTGGGGTTTTGCCGGCTTGTTGCTCAGCGTGCCGATTACTGTCACGGTGATGATTATCCTGTCGCAATTTCGCTCGACCCGGTCTGTGGCCATTATGATGTCCGATAATGGCGAGATCGCCGCCCTGAAGCACCCCGAAAACGCTGCCTAAAAGATCGCGGCTGGATTCAGCTGGCGACAGGGCGAAACCTACGGTCGATTTCATTCAGATTGACACCGATCAATTTTTTCTGCTTTGGGTTGATGCAGCCTGTCAGGCACAGGCTCCGGATTACGCTTGGTCTTTTCAAATGGAGGCCGCATCACGCCTATGTCCTATTATCGAAATAAATTTCCGATCATTGCGCTCGCAATGCTTCTGACGCTTTTTTCCGCAGGGGCGCTATTTGCGCAAATTGAAACCCGTTCAGGTGAAAGCTTCACCGAAGGCGGCGTATTTGAAGACATGGTCTTTCTTGCGGCTGGCGACCTCACCGTCAGTGCAAAGTCGAACGACGACATCTTCGCGGCCGGCGGCGATGTTTCCGTTACGGGCGCCCAAGCCGAGCAAATGCTGGTGGTTGGCGGCGATATCCTTTTCACCGAAGTCGCCTTCCAAGACCTGATCACAGCCGGCGGAAACCTGACGCTGGTCAGCGGCGATGTAACAGACGACCTTGTCGCCGCCGCCGGGAGCTTGGACATTCTTTCTGAATTCAGCATTGGCGGGTCGGCCGTGCTTTCAGGCGGTGATGTAACCGTCAATACGCCAGTTGGCGGCGAATTGCGCGTGGCGGCCGGTCAGCTTTCCCTTAACGCCAATGTCGCAGGCGATGCGCATCTGGTGGGAGAGAAGGTGCGCATCGGTCCGGAGGTTCGCATCGGCGGCGATTTGCGACATCGCGCGAATACGATCGAGATTTCGCCAACGGCGGTCGTCGACGGCGAGATTATCGCGCTGGAGGCGCCAACCACACCTGACTATGAAAAATGGGGCGCCAAGGCGGCAGCGGCTGCAGCCGTGTTCTTTTTGGCTTTTGTGATTGGCGCCGCGATCCTTGTGGTCGTGGTTTCGCTGGCATTGCCAAGCCTGATGAACAGCGCCGCGAAAATGATCCGTACAAATCCGTTTTCAACGCTAGGGATCGGGTTTCTGGTTGTTGTGGCGGCCCCTGTGGTGATTGCGCTTCTGTTCGCCAGCATTCTCGGCATCCCGCTCGCATTGATGATCCTGTCATTCTACGTCGCCGCTTTTCCGCTGGCGCTCGCAGCGTTTGCCTATTTCGTCGGCATGCAAGGCCGCGCCTTGATATCAAAATCCGCATCTGAAGCGCCGAGCGCAGGCGCGCGTATCATCTGGTCCGCGCTTGCCGTCAGCATTTTACTCGTCCTTAGTCTTATCCCCTTTATCGGAGGGCTGATCTGGCTCATCGCCTACGTGATCGGCATGGGCGCCATCGTTACGCGCGGCGGCAAAGCCCTGTCATCAAAAGCCTGAGCCGGCAAAACTTTCTAAACATCGGGCCTATTTGGCATAGGGCTGCCAATCGCTTCAGCGAGCGCCAATGCTTCTTCCTTGCGCCCCGACCCTCGGCGCCATGCGACGCCAATCCTGCGGGCCGGCGTCGGCTTTGCAAACGGGATCGCCCTCAGCCCGGTGCTTTTCGCCAGCCCTTCGCGGACGGCCATTTCCGGCAACAGCGTCGCCCCGAGACCGGCTTTCGTCATCTGCGCCAGCGTAAAAAGGCTTGTCCCGCCGAAGGAGGCGGATGCAT
>JBCBSY010000276.1:0-3570 GCA_039818925.1 Pseudomonadota bacterium
TGTATCTGGAATCGACCTGGTCGATATTAGTTTATGGGCGTTTACGCTGTTCTTCTTTGGATTGATTTTTTATCTCAGAAGAGAAGATCGTCGCGAAGGTTATCCGCTTGAACTCGATACAAGCGGCAAGGAAGAAGACGCAGGCGTCTTCTGGTATGCGCCCATAAACTAATATCGACCAGGTCGATTCCAGATACAAATTCACCGCCAAAAATCATTTTTCTTCTCCTTGGCTTTAGGGTCAGCCGGGAAACGCAGCGAGACCAAGTTTCTTTTGCCGGTCTGTCTCGACCGGCGGGGCATAACGCGCCAACGGGCCGATGGCGGCCAGCGTGGCGAACAACAAGAGGATTTCGAAGTGATAGACAGCGCTATATCCGGTGGCGGGCGTGGTGAGCGCCGGGCCGAGTACACCGTTTGTTGCAAGAGTTCCGACAATATCGCGCATGGCGCCGCCAATAGCGATTGCAAGACCAGCTGCACTTGCCTGAACGGCTCCCCAGGCGCCGAGCGCAATGCCACTGTCGTTGTCTCTTGCGAGCGCCATGACAGCGGTTAGGGTGCATACGGAAAACAACCCGCCGCCGAAGCCGATCAAGGCGGTTCCGATGCGGAAGAGCAATGCGGATTTCAATGGATCGGCAAAAATGATTGCGGAAAATGCAAAGACGCCGATCAGCGCGCCAAAGCCGGCAAGCCGATGCGGCTCGCCGCCCTTCATCATCTGGCGGCCTGCGAAAGCAAAGCCGGCAAGCGTTCCTGCCGCGAATATGGCGGTCAGCATGGTCGTCTGACTAACGGACAAAGACAGAATTTCACCGCCATAAGGCTCGAGTAAAACATCCTGCATGCTAAAGGCCGCCGCCCCTAGACCGACGGCCGCCAGTTGACGTTTGGCGCGTGGATTGCTCATGAGTCGCGCCCATGACTGACGAAACGGCGGGCGTGGCTTTTGTGGATCAGTAAGGGCGGGATTGCGCGCTTCCTGCTTCCACAAGGCGATCATATTAAGCGCCATCGTGACAACGGCGGTGCCCTGAATAACCTGGATCAGTTTGAGCTGTGTGAAGTCGGAAAGCAAAAGGCCGAACACCAGCGCGCTGCCTCCCATGCCGACCAGCAGCATGACATATAAGAGGGCGACAACACGCGGGCGCGTTTCTTCCGGCGCGATGTCGGTTGCAAGGGCGAGGCCGGCTGTCTGGCTCGTATGGAGCCCGGCGCCGACAAGCAGAAAAGCGAGCGCGGCGCCGATCTGGCCCGCCCAGACGGGACCGTTCACGGCGTCTCCCGAAAGGATCAACAATGCGAACGGCATAATCGCCAAGCCACCGAACTGCAGCAACGATCCAAACCAGATATAGGGACCGCGCCGCCATCCAAGTACGGAACGGTGCGTATCGGATTTGTGCCCGATCAACGCCCGAAATGGTGCAAACACCAGCGGCAGCGACACCATCAGCGCGACCAGCCATGCAGGGACCAGCAATTCAACAATCATCACGCGGTTGATTGTCCCGGTCAGGAGCACGAGCGCCATGCCGACAGAAATCTGAAACAGGGAAAGGCGCAATAGCCGACCCAAGGGTAAGGTTTTACTCGCAGCATCAGCAAAGGGGAGAAACCTCGTCCCCATATTGGTCCAAAGATCAGACCATTTTGCCGTATGTTGCGGGCGTTCATTCATGCGATCGTCAGCTCCATTGCATTGGAGATATAAAAGCTTGACTGAATCCGGTTGCTTCGCGTCGTCGTCCATTCAGAGAGGAGCTCGGACCGCTTCACCAATTTCCGAATCTTGTTTTCAGAAACTGGCTGGATCGCCGGCGCCCGGTCGCCGCGCGGGAATAGTTTTCCTGCGGCATGCATCACAGTTAGTAGTGGCGTTTTGGGCGCGAAGGTGAATTCAATAGAACGTCCAGTGCGTTCGGCGAAGCCTTCAAGCACACGCACGATATCGTTCGCGCCATAATGAATAAGCGAGTCCATTGCGACCACATGATCGAAACGACCAAGTGCGGGATCGAACATATCGCCGACGCGGAAATCCACACTGCCTTTTAGGGCTTCGTCTGCGTGACGCGCTTGCGCCAGATCAACAAGCGTTCTGGAAAGGTCGATGGCGATCACATCTGCGCCGCGCCGGGCGGCTTCAATTGAGAACTGTCCAGCGCCGCAGCCGGCATCAAGAATCCGCCGCCCGGCAAGATCCGTCGGCAGCCAACCAAGCAGGGTTTCGCGCATGGCGTTGCGGCCCGCACGCACGGTTGCGCGAATGCCGCTGACAGGGGCGTCTGACGTCAGTTTGGCCCAGGCATCGGCAGCTGTGCGGTCGAAATAGGTTTCGAGTTCGCCGCGCCGTTCAATATAGGTTGCTGAGTTCATGTTTAGTCAAATCCCAAAAAGTCAAAAATCTCACGGTCTTTCATTGGCGTTGCCTGCACCGGGTCGACGCCGTCCCAGAGATTTTGCGCCAGGCGCAAATATTCATTCTTAACAGCGTCAAGTTCCGGCGACTCTTCCATCTCAAAGAGCGTGGATTTTTTCAGGCGTGAACGGCGAATAACATCAAGATCCGGAAAGTGCGCCAGGCGCTGCATGCCGGTGACGTCGTTGTAGCGATCAATTTCATCTGTGGCGGCGCTGCGATTTGCGATGACGCCGCCGAGACGTACGTCATAATTTTTTGACTTCGCTTGTATGGCGGACACGATCCGGTTCATGGCGAAAATCGAATCAAAGTCGTTCGCGGTGACGATCAGGCCGCGTTCGGCATGTTGCAGGGGGGACGCGAAGCCGCCGCAAACAACATCGCCAAGGACGTCGAAGATGACGACATCCGTATCTTCCAAGAGGTGATGTTCTTTCAAGAGTTTGACGGTCTGGCCCACCACGTACCCGCCGCAACCGGTGCCGGCCGGCGGGCCGCCCGCTTCAACGCACATAACGCCGTTATAGCCCTCAAAGACAAAATCCTCAGTGCGCAATTCTTCGCTATGGAAGTCGACGGATTCCAGAACATCGATCACCGTCGGCATCAGTTTTTTCGTCAGCGTAAAGGTCGAGTCGTGCTTCGGGTCGCAGCCGATCTGTAAAACCCGCTTGCCGATTTTGGAAAAGGCGGCGGAAAGATTGGAAGACGTTGTTGATTTGCCAATGCCGCCTTTGCCATAAACGGCAAAGACTTTTGCTGACGTGATTTCAACGCTGGGGTCCAGTTGGACTTGAACGCTGCCTTCTCCATCAGGTTGGGCGTGGCGTGCGCCAGGACGGTCAAGTTCGAGCAAAGTCACTATGGCATTCTCCAACTTTTCATGCGGCGGCTCCCGCAGGCGCGACGACGCCTTCTATACGGTCTTCCAGATCCTCGCCGGCGCGCCGCAGCGCTTCCAGTGTTTCACTATCCGGCGTCCAGTAGTTCCGGTCGCAGGCTTCAAGCAGGCGATTGGCGACTTTGGCGCAGGATTTCGGATTGAGTTCGGCCAGTCTGTCTCGAAGCTCAGTGTCGAGAACAAAGGTTTCCGTGATGCGCTCATAAACCCACGGATCAACCTGGCCAGTGGTCGCCGA
>JBCBSY010000277.1:0-3538 GCA_039818925.1 Pseudomonadota bacterium
GTCAGTCATCGACACAACATTTTCGGTATGGCGAATCTCTGCGCCAGCGAGGCCATACGCCTGCGCGAGCAAAGGCCCGATCCGTGCTTCATCGCCAAAGAACAAAACCTTCGCCTTGAGGCCGCGCTTCACCGCATGCGCAACGCCGTCAACAACCGCATTCGGCCCCGCGTCGCCGCCCATGGCGTCGATCGCCAGTGTTACTTCTTGGCCAGACGTCATGGCTTTATTCAATCTGCTCTCTCCGATGCGGCGCAGGATATGAGCGCCCGCAGGCGCTGGCAACGCGCGCCGATGGCGCTTCAGGCAGGTGTTATATACCCTTCGGCTCGCGCGTAAACCTATTGATTATCATCAGTTTTTCCCAGAATGCCCGGAAGGTCTGCAAAGGGCGAGGCGCTCTCCCGTGGGGCGTAAGTCTCCAGCAGGCCCGGCGTGTCTCTCTTACGCGGGAAGGCCGCCATGGCGAGGGACAGCTGCTGCACCAGCAATTCACCAAGATCCAGTTGATCACTTTCGTGAATTTCGGGCGCATCCCAAAACTCATCCTCCTCCAGCGCCGCGCCATCGCCGCGCACTCTGGAAAATGCAATGTCGAAAGCTTCATCGATGTTTTCAGTCATCAGCTCAAGGCTGGCGACGCATTGGCGGGTCAACGCGGCGACAAGCGCGCCTTCAACCTCGATGAGCGTTTTTGAAACCCGCACCTTGATCTCCGCCTCAAGTTTTTCAAGCGAGGGGGTTTTCAATCGTTTCGCTATCCTCGCGCGCGCATCTTCATCTGCGTCCAACCGGTAGGCGCGCGCCACCTTTCCCAGATCATCAAGGTCAATTATATAGCTGAACTCAACAGGGTTGTTCATATGGCTTGCTCGTTCGCCTGGACCGGCGGAAAAGTGACAATACCGCCGACAATGCGCGCTAAGGGCTGCCCGGAAAGCGCGGCCTCTACCTTGCGCACATAAGCCGCAAAAACTTCTGCTTGCGCTGCCTGTTCATCCTCGAAAATGTTGCGCCCAAGCGCCTTGGCCAAGGCCGACTTTTCGGCGTCGTCTTTCATCGCATTTTCATATGCGCCAATGCGACCATAAAAGTTCTCCGCAAGCTTGCGGATCTTCTTCCCAACCTGCAGGTCGCCAACGCCAAGCTCGCGCAGGCTGTCGTCCATATTCTGGAACATGGCGTCGAACAGACACTGGCTCACGCGCTTCGCCGAGTCTTGGCCCTTCAGGCGCCGCATCACCAGATAAACGTGAAGCGCCACTTGCTCAAAGCGGCCCTCGACTGAGTCGGGAGCCCCCATGACGCAGTAGAGCGCCGGCGAGCGCGCCTGCTCGACAGCTGCGGCGTAAAGGGCCCGTCCGGCTTCAAGCGACGGGTCCTTGCGAAAAAAACGATCCAAAAACCTGGTCTTTAACATCGAAGATCTCCGGGCGCGCAGCCCTCGCCAGCGCCGATGGCGAGCCAGATAGCCCGGATTTGCGGCAAATTGAAATCACTGGTATCGAATAGCCAAATATTCCCGCGCCGGGGCGTGTTCAAGCCCCTTTTAAGACCGGGAGCCGGTCCGTTTGTTGAAAGCGTAAAGAGCCGCCCATGACCAGATGTCTCCTCCTCCTTCTTGCCGTCACCATGCTTCAGGCCTGTGTTTCGGTGCGCAGCAGCCATGGATATGTTCTGGAAGCCGACCAGTCGGCCCTTACCGCAGAAGTCGGGTTCGACACCAAAGACTCAATTCTGGCCAAATATGGCGAACCCTCAATGATCGGCGTCGTTGACAGAAACGCCTGGTATTATCTTTATTCAACCAATCAGACCCGCGCGTTTTTCAAGCCGCGGACAAACAGCCGGTCCGTCATCGCCATTCACTTCGATGATGAGGGCGCTGTCAGCAAATATGACACCTTTACGCTGGAAGACGGAGAAGAGATTCGTCTCGTCCAGCGTGAAACGCCGACCCGCGGCAAAGAATTGAATTTCTGGGAGCAGTTGCTCGGCAATGTCGGCGCGCTTCCATCGGGCCTTGGGGAAGAGGCGCCGGTTCCTGGACAGTAAGACTGATTTGACTTCAGCGCGGGCGCGTCATCCGCGTTTGGCGAAATGGTCAAATCCGGTGCGCGCCATCTGAATTGGCGATCCCGCTTCATCCAAAAACAGGACGCCCTCGCCCCGCGTCAGTGTTCCAATCCGCGAAACCTCCGTACGCGATGCTTTTGCAGCAACCGCAACAGAACGGCGCATCGCTGACGGCGCAGCAAAGAGAATTTCGTAATCGTCGCCGAAAGACGCAAGCTGTGCGAGTGCTTTCCAGCGATGGTCCTGAGCAGCAACCCAGGACGCCGCCCCCGCGGAGCGCGGAATGGATATTGCGTCAATTTCCGCGCGTAGGTTCGAGGCGCGCGCAAGATGCGCCGCATCCGCAAGCAGGCCGTCCGAAACGTCAATCGCGGCGGTCGCCAACCCGGCAAGCGCCGCCCCCAGACTCAGCCGCGGTTCCGGCAGATGATACCGCCCTGCAAGCGAAGCTTTGTCGACGGTGGTGAACTTGAATTCCTTTTTCAGCGCGGCAAGCCCCAGTCCCGCATCGCCGATCGTTCCCGATACATAAAGATCATCGCTAAGGGCAGCGCCGCTGCGCGCGGTCATTCCCTGCTTCGGCGGCGTTCCAAAGAACGTTGCCGACAGGGTCAGCGGCGCGCTTTTGAGGGAATGCACCGTCGTGTCGCCGCCATAAAGCGCGATCCGGAACTGGTCCTGATCTTCTTTTAGGCCGCGTGCAAAAGCTTCGATGTCGGCGCGTTTTGTTTTTTGCGGCCAGGCGCAGCCTAAAAAATAACCGACCGGCCTTGCCCCTTTGGCGGCAAGATCCGACAGGTTCGCGCGTATCAGTTTCCGGGCGATCAGATCCGGCGGGTCTTTTGGCAGAAAATGAACCCCCGCAACGAGAACATCCTTGGTGAAAATAAAGCGTTCGCCCTCAAGAAGCGCGGCATCGTCGCCAAGCCCAAAGGCGCCTGGAGCGTCAGCCGAAAGCGGCGCAAAAATCTCCCGGATAATATCAAATTCACTCATGCGTTGATGGTCTAGACCTTCACTTCGTCGCTGCGCGCTGCTTTCGCCGCCGCATCCAGAACTGCATTGATGAAACCCGGCTCGTCTCCGTTGTCAAAAAACGCATGAGCGATTTCAACATACTCGTTGATCACAACCTTATAGGGCACATCCGGGCGACGGATCAGTTCATAAAGGCCGGCCCGCAAAATCGCTCTGACGGTGGCGTCAAGTCGTGAGAGCTTCCATCCGTTGGCCAGTTGGCGCTGCAGGTAAGGATCAAGCCGTCCTTGCGTCTCCACCGCGCCGCGCAAAATATCAGCAAAGAAAGCGGCATCCGCCGCGAACAGCTTTTCGCCTTCCATCTCGCCGCCAAGCCGAAAATCCTGAAACTCGCGAATCGTTGCTTCGACGCCCTGCCCGGCGCTTTCCATCTGGTAAAGCGCCTGCACCGCGCCCAACCGCGCCGCAGATCGCGCGAGGCGGC
>JBCBSY010000278.1:0-3537 GCA_039818925.1 Pseudomonadota bacterium
ATGGCGCCAGCTTCCACAGCAACACGGCCAAACGCTTCCGGCTCGGTCGAAGGCGCGATGACAGCGTCCGCCCATGCATAGGCGGCAGGCATGTCAGCGCAATCGCCAACCAGATGGACCATGGTGCGAACCCCACACTCTTCACTCAATGCACGCAAGCGCCGGACATAAGCCGCTTTGCCTTGCGCGCCCCCGCAAAAAACTAGCGTCAAAGCCGGGCTTTGACCAGTGGCGCCGTCCGCCGATGCGCGCTCTTTCAGCGTCTGCAGGGCTCTAATCGCCGTCTCATGCCCTTTCCACGGGGTCATTCGCGCCGGCAGCAGCAGCTTCAAACCCTGGTTTTCCCCAAGCCCCCAGGCGTCCGCCAGTTGGTTAATACGACTGGAGGAAACCTTTTTAGGATCAAACAGATCGGTATCGACGCCGCGCGGAATGACCACAAGCCGGTCCGGCGCGACGCCGCCGTTCGCCATGATCTGCTCGGCGGTGAAACGAGAATTGGCGATCACCCGGTCAGCGCGCAACATGGATGAATTGTAAAGCCGTTTAACCGGCCCTTTCGCCGAATAGGCGCCATGATACGTGGTGACGAAGGGCGTCGCGGTCTTGTGCGCGGCCCGCAGGGCGCTCCACGCCGGCGCCCGGGAACGCGCATGCAACAGATCAACGCCCTCGCGGCGAATGACATCGGCGATCATCAAGGCGTTGGTCCAGATCGTCAGCGGGTTCTTGGTCGCCACCGGCGCTTCAATGATTTCGCCGCCCGCATGTTCAATTTCTCTGGCCAGCCGACCGCCAGCGCTCATCACCAGCGCCCGGCCGCCGGCGCGCACAACCGCTTGCGCAATCTCCAGCGTCGTGCGCTCAGCGCCGCCGCCTTCAAGGCGCGGAATGACCTGCAGCACAGTTTTTTCAAAACGCGGCATCGGTCCATCATAGCCCTGTTCTGGACCCCGCATAGCCGGTCAGGACGCAAGCGCTTTACGCGCGTCTTTCAGGATTTCCCGCGCAGCGTTGCGGCCCGGAAGGCCTGTGACGCCCCCGCCGGGATGTGCGCCAGCGCCGCAATGGTAAAGCCGCTTAAGCGGGCTGCGGTAATCCCCGTAACCCAGCGCCGGGCGCGCCGCCCATAATTGATCGAGAGTCATCGCCCCATGGAAAATATCGCCGCCGACCAGCCCGAATTTGTCTTCGAGATCGCGTGGCGTCAGCACCATTCGTCCGAGGACAGATTTTTTGAAGTTCGGCGCGTAACGGTTAACGGTTTCGATCACCAGATCCGCAACCGTCTCGCGCGCGTCGTCCCAGGACACGCCATCGGGCAGATCGGGCGCGAACTGCTGACAGAAAAGGCTCGCCACATGCTGGCCTTCCGGCGCCAGCGAAGCGTCGACGGCTGAGGGGATAAGCATTTCAACAATCGGATTCGCGGACCAGCCGTCACGCTTCGCATCAACAAATGCGCGGTCCATATAGTCGAGTGTCGGCGCCAAAATGATCCCGGATTGATGATGCGAAGCGCCGGATTTTCCGGGAAGGCAGGAAAAATCCGGCAGCTCCGACAGGGCGACGTTCATGCGCAATGTGCCGGAGGCGCAACGCCACCCCTTCATGCGCTTTTGAAATTCCGGATCAAGCGCGATCTCCGGCACAAGCCGGCCGTAAAGCAGCTTCGGGTTGATATTGGCGATAACCTGCGTTGCCGAAACATTGTCTCCATTTTCCAGAACGACGCCAGTCGCTGCGCCGCTATCGAGACGCACCGCAGACACAGCCGCGTTCGTAGTGATCTCAACGCCGACCTCAAGACAGGCCTTGCGCATGGCTTCAGTAATCGCGCCCATGCCGCCCATCGCATGACCCCAGACGCCTTTTTCGCCGTTCACTTCGCCGAAAACATGATGCAGCAGAACATAAGCGGAGCCCGGCGTGTCGGGACTGGCGTAGTTGCCGACCACCGCGTCGAACCCGAAAAGCGCCTTCACCGGCTCGCTTTCAAACCAGGCGTCGAGAAACCCGCGCGCGCTTTTGGTGAAAAGATCGAGCACATCCTGATGCAGCGCGGCGTCACCGCGCGCCACCGGCAAAAGCTGCGCCGCCGCGGCGAGCGTCGCGGAAAGCCCGCGCCGCGGATTGGGCGGGGTTTTCATGGCGAGATCGCGCAGCACATCTGCGACCGCCTCAAGCCGCGCATAGTATTCGGGCAAACGGGCGGCGTCAGACTCGGAAAATTTCGCAAATTCGCGTTGCGTCGCCTCAAGCCCGCCGCCGCAAAGCAGATACCGACCATCGTTAGTCGGTAGAAAATTCGACATCGCGCGTTTGACGATTTTCAGCCCATGACGGTGAAGCTCCATCTCAGCGATCACCGCCGGGTTGAGCAGGCTGACCGTGTAGCTCGCCGTTGAATTGCGAAAACCCGGATAGAACTCTTCCGTCACCGCCGCGCCGCCGACAACCGAACGGCGTTCAAAAATGCGCACCGACAGCCCCGCGCGGGCGAGATAGAACGCGCAGACAAGGCCGTTATGGCCGCCGCCGATGATCACGGCGTCGTGTTTGGCGTCACTCATCCGGCGGCTCTAGTCAGAATATATCGGTTCACGGATAAATTTCGCCTGCGCCGGATGGTGATCGGGATCGTATTGATTTCGCCCGTCTGCGTTTGCGTCGCAAACGGTCCGGGCTCATGGTGGGCGGTGACGGGTTCGAACCGCCGACCCTCTCGGTGTAAACGAGATGCTCTACCAGCTGAGCTAACCGCCCGATTCCCGGTTGCGTTGCCAAACAAATTCTGCGGCATTCCGTCTCCGGGGCCGCTCTCCTACCCCGGCGCGCCGCGCGGATCAATGCAAAGCTTTCCAAAAAACAAACGCCGGCGAGCGCCCTGGCTCGCCGGCGTTTGAAAGGAAAAATACGAGACTTAGTTGAGCGCGTCTTTCAGCCCCTTGCCGGCGGAAAACTTCGGCTGGATCGAGGCGGGAATCTGGATGGTCTCGCCGGTACGCGGGTTGCGGCCTTCGCGCGCCTTGCGCTGGGCGGCGGAAAACGTGCCGAAGCCCACAAGGCGCACATCATCGCCGGCTTTCAGCGCATTCGTGATAGCGTCAAATACCGCATCCACGGCCTTCGCCGCTTCTGCTTTGCTCATGTCCGCCATATCGGCGACGCGGTCGATAAATTCGTTTTTATTCATTCCTCCGGCCTTTCTATATCTTGGCTAGTGCTGAAAACTGGTGACCTGCCTTGATTTTACGCGGGCCCGACAGGCCTTGGCCAAGGAAAAATGGCTTAAAATAAGGGTTTGCTTTCCCCATTAAGGCCAAGCATTTGAAATAACTAGATTTTTTCTTTTTCAGCTTGATGCTCGCGAGCCCAGAATTCGTGCTCATGTTCGATGCATCGCTCGATCATTTCGCGCCAAACCGGCTCAGCGATTCGTTTTGAGAGCCCGGCCTTGTCGGCTTCAGCAAGCACTTTGGCCACGACGTCCTCGATCCGCCAGGGCACGCGGACCTGATCCTGACGCGGTTTGAT
>JBCBSY010000279.1:0-3520 GCA_039818925.1 Pseudomonadota bacterium
GCCATGTCTTCCCGGCGCCAACTCTTCGGCCCGAGGCTTGCCGGTTTCGCAGGCGGGCTTCTGGCGCTGGCGCTGATCTTCCAGCAACCGGCGCTGGTCAATATTGCTCGGGATCGATTGTTCGATCAGTTTCAACGGCTGGCCCCGCGTGAATATGCGCAAATGCCGGTGCGCGTGGTTGAGATCGACGATGCGGCGCTGGCGCGATATGGCCAGTGGCCGTGGCCGCGGCACCGCTTTGCCGACATCGTCGATAAACTCAATGAAGCGGGCGCGGCCGCCATCGTTTTCGATGTGATTTTCGCCGAACCCGACCGCACCAGTCCTGGCAATGTTGCCGCGAGCTGGCTTGACGTGCCGGAACTGGCGCCGGTGTTGGCGGAACTTGGCGCAGCCGATCTCGCCAATGTTGATCATGACGCGCGGCTCGCGGCGTCCCTGGCAGCGGCGCCGACGGTCATGCACCTCACGGCGCGGGCTGATGCATCGGCGGCGCAATGTCCGCCGGCGCTCGCCGAGGCGCGCGTCCAAGGCATGCGCGCGCGCGATCTCGCCCGCGTTGCGCCGAGTTTTCGTCAGGTCGTGCCGCCATTGCCGATATTCCGGGAAGCGGCAAGCGGTGAGGGGTTTGCCCGCGCTGCGTTATCCGACGACGCCATCGTCCGCAGCGTGCCGCTGATTGCGCTTGCCTGCGATGGGACCGAAATTTATCCGAGCCTTGCGCTTGAGGCGATCCGCGTTGCGGCGCCGCGGCTCGACCCGCAGTTTGCGCCAGCCGCGTTTGTAGATGCAGCGGCGAATAATGCCTGCCGCGCGCATATCACCGGGATCGCCAATCAATCCGTTTCCGAAGTGGTGATGTGTCGCCTGCGCTTTCCAACAACGGATGACGGTCAGCTCTGGGTGCATTATGCCGGGCGCGATACCATCGATCAGCGGCGGCTGTCGGTTGTCGACATCATCGAAGGCGACGCCGCCGCTATTCGTGACGCGGTCGCCGGCCGCATTGTCATGATCGGCGCCTCGGCGGAGGGTTTGCGCGATGTGCTGATCACGCCGCTCGGAGATGAGCGTCCGGGGGTGCATATTCATGCGGAGGTGATCGAGCAGGCGCTGGCTGGCGAGACGCTGTTTCGCGCCTGGGATTTGATGCGCCCGCTGGAAATCGTGCTGGCGGCGCTGGTGTCGCTGCTCTTGCTGGCTTTCCTGCCGAGGCTTTCCGCCGCTGCCGGGTTTGGGGTTTGGCTGGTGATGATGGCGGCGCTATTTGGCGGGGCTTTCGCGGCATTCAGCGCATCGCGATTGTTAATCGACCCCATCACGCCGGGCCTTGTCGTCGCGCTTTCCTTTGTCGGCGCCTTCGTGGTGATGTTTCAGCAGGAACAGATTGCGCGAAAGTTCATTCGCGGCGCTTTTGGTCAATTTCTGTCGCCGCTGTTGCTGGATCGTCTCGAGCGTGATCCGACTTTGCTCAAATTGGAAGGCGAGCAGCGGGAAATCACCGCCTTCTTTTCGGACATTCGCGGCTTCACGACGATTTCCGAACAGCTCTCGCCGCAACAAGTCACGGCAATGCTGAACCAGTACTTCACCCCCATGACGCGCATTGTCGTCGATCATAAAGGGCTGGTTGACAAATATATGGGCGACGGGCTTGCGGCGATGTGGAATGCGCCGGTCGATGTTTCCGATCACCCGGCGCAAGCAGCGCGTGCGGCACTGGAGATGCTGAATGCGCTGGAAAAACTCAACGCCGGATGGCGCGCGGACAAGGCGCTGTCCGTGCCCGACATCAGGATCGGCATTGGTCTGCACACGGCCGAAGCGCGGGTGGGCAATTTCGGGTCCGAAGACAAGCTCGAATATTCGATGCTCGGGGATATGGTGAACCTGACCTCGCGGCTGGAATCGCTGACCAAGCAATATGGCGCCCCCATCATCATTTCGGCGCAGACCCGGGAGCGAATACCGGATTTCGCCGCCGTGCCGCTCGGCGCGTTTACCGTGAAAGGCCGCAGCGACCCGACCGTGATCTTCGCGCTCGCCGGGGATGAGGCGCTGGCCGCGAAACCGGCGTTCCAGAGCTTCCGCCGGGCGTTCGAGGCCGGGATAGTGGCGCTGGAGGAGGGCGACGCCTATAGCGCCGTGGATCATTTCCGGGCCTGCCGTCAGGGCGAGACCTTTGGTCTGGAGGGCGCGGTGGACTATTTTCTCGCCCACGCAGAGGGCGCGGTCCAGACGCCAACAGTCTAATCCATTGATAATAATAGTATAATCATAAAATTCAGACTTTTTTAACGATATGCGCGGCGCCTGTGACGGCCATCACAGCGGACAAGCCGGGTCTCTCCTACCTTCCACTCATCGGCGGTCAACAAAGACCGGAAATGAGGAAAACGGGAGAAAGACAATGGGCATCATCGAAATCATCCTGATCGGTTTCATCGGCGTCAACGCAGCCCTCGGCCTTTCCAGCTTCGTCATGGTCGGTCGCTAAGGAACCCGCCGGCAACGCCAAGCGGCGTTGCGCCAGCAGGGGGAGAACGGCGCGCCCTTTTGGGGGAAAGGGCGCGCCGTAATTAAAAGGAAAAACAAGGGATTAGAACAATTTAGCGGAAACGGGAACGAACTGTGACGGCGATCACAGCGGCAATCGGGAGGCGCCTCTACCTTTCAAACATCGGCGGTCGGGAGAGACCGGGAAACGAAAAACGGGAGACAGAACAATGGGCGTTATCGAAATCATCCTGATCAGCTTCATCGGCGTCAACGCAGCCCTCGGCGCATCCAGCCTGGTGATGACCGCCCGCTAGAACCAGAGATCCCGAGGTCAGCGCTCGCCCCGCCTGGCCTCATCCCGAGAGCGGCGCGTCCTTTGGGGGAAGGGCGCGCCGTTTCTTTTTTGCAAGGTGCTGCGCGCTGCCGCGACAATGCTGAAGATTTTCGGTAAGATGCGCTGCACAATCCAACGGAAAAGGGGCGAGTTCCGTGCAAGGCGCAACGGCAGGATTGATATGGGAGCTGAAACGGCATCCCTTTTTTGAAGCGCTATCTGACGACAAGCTGAAAGGCTTGCTCGGAACCGCGCATTCAGCGGTGTTTGCCGGACGAAAGCAGGTTTTCGCGCAAGGCGACGACAGCGACTGCCTTTACATCCTGTTGTCGGGCCGGGTGAAAATCTCCAGTTTCTCGGATGCGGGCAAGGAAACCGTGCTGGCCTTCATGGGAGAGAACGAGGTCCTCGGCGAAATGGGCGTTTTCGACGGGGGCCCGCGATCGGCGAGCGCGACGGCTCTGCAGGAAACCCGCGCGTTGAAACTCTACCGCCGCGATGTGCTGGACTTTCTTGAGCGCAATCACGGGGTGGCGTTGCAGATTATTTCCGCGCTGTGCCAAAGACTGCGGCATACGAACTTTTTGCTGGAAGACATCGCGACCTTGCCCGCCGGGCCGCGGCTGGCGCGTGCACTGATCCGTCTTGGCCAGCACTATGGGCACACTGATGAAGACGGCTCGCTCC
>JBCBSY010000280.1:0-3515 GCA_039818925.1 Pseudomonadota bacterium
GGCCGGGACACTTCCATGTGGGCGGCGGTTACAGCGGTTGCGGACAATGACGCCCAGTCTGTTGTTTCCTGCGGGAATACCGGTGCGCTGATGGCGGTTGCACGAAAACAGCTCGGCATGATCGAAGGCGTCGACAGACCTGCGGTGACAGCGCTGTGGCCGACGCCGCGCGGGCGTTCTGTTGTTCTTGATGTCGGCGCTAATGTCGAGGCGGACGAAAACCAGCTCGTGCAGTTCGCGATCATGGGCGAGGCGTTCTTCCGGGCGCTGATGAATGTGGAAAAACCGAGCGTTGGGCTGTTGAATGTGGGTGCTGAAGATCTGAAAGGTCATGAGCTGATCCGCACGGCGGCGCGCGTATTGCGGGAGGCTGATCCCGACATGGCGTTCAAAGGCTTTGTTGAAGGAAACGATATCTCAAGAGGGGCGGTGGACGTCGTTGTCACTGACGGCTTCACAGGCAATGTCGCATTGAAATCAGCGGAGGGCGCTGCACGGCTGGTTGGCGCATGGGTGAAAGAGACGCTGACCGGCACCGTGAACGCCAAACTCGGCGCGCTCTTGATGGCGCCGGGCTTGCGCAAGCTGAAAGACCGTATTGATCCATCTTCAAATAATGGCGGCGTTTTCCTCGGAGTGAATGGCATTGTTGTCAAAAGTCACGGCGGTGCGGATGCGCGCGGCGTCGCCAGCGCGGTGAACATGGCGGCGAGCCTTGCGGCCCGCCCATTCCGGGAAGAAGTCGCGTCCACCGTCAAAACCGTGATGTCTCGTCGTCAGCGTCTCCTGGAAGACGCGGCCGGCGGGCAATCCATAAAAGCGGCGGCTGTATGAGTTCGAAAGCGGTATTGCGCGGGTGTGGCGCGTTTTTGCCCGAGCAAATCCTGACCAATGATGACCTTTCCAAACGTGTCGACACGAGCGATGCGTGGATTCGCGAGCGCACCGGCATTCGCGAGCGGCATATCGCATCCGAAGGTGAAATGACTTCAGATCTGGCGGTGTGTGCGGCTGAGGCGGCCCTAAAAAACGCAGGTATGACGCCTGCAGATATTGATCTGATCGTTGTGGCGACAACGACGCCGGATCTCACCTTTCCGTCGACGGCGGCGATCGTTCAGGCAAAGCTCGGCGCCGGCGAAGGCGCCGCGTTTGACATACAGGCGGTTTGCACCGGATTCATCTATGCGCTGTCGACGGCTGAAAAATTTCTGACCAGCGGTCAGCATGCGCGCGCGCTGGTGATTGGAGCGGAAACATTTTCGCGCATTCTGGACTGGGAGGACCGTTCAACCTGCGTTCTCTTCGGCGATGGAGCGGGCGCCTTCGTGCTCGAAGCACAGCCCGAAGAAGAAGCCGGCGAGCGTGGTTTGATCGCCAGCCATTTGCGCTGTGACGGACGCATGGTTGATCTTCTCTATGTGGATGGCGGCGTCTCCTCGACGCGCACCACCGGGCATGTTCGCATGCAGGGAAACAAAGTTTTCCGCGAGGCGGTGACGCGCATTTCCGATGCAATGGTCAAGGTTTGTGCAAAGGCGGGCGTTCCCGTAACGGATATCGACTGGTTCGTGCCGCATCAGGCCAATTAGCGAATCATTCAGGGCGTCGTGAAAAAACTGAAACTGCGCGAAAATCAGGTGGTTTCCACCATTGCGGGACAGGGCAATACGTCGGCGGCGTCGATCCCGCTCGCTTATTGCGCGGGCGTCGCCGATGGCCGAATCAAGCCCGGTGATCTTGTTCTGTTTGAAGCGATGGGCGGCGGTCTCACCTGGGGCGCCGCTTTGATGCGAGTATAAAAAACACGCAATATATTTCAAAGGCTTATTGACCAGAATGGTGTTGAGACGTTAACCTTCCCGCTCTTGGGGAGAAGCGTGCAGGGAAGACCATGACGGGCAAAACCATCACCAGGGCGGATCTGACTGACGCCGTGTATCGGTCCCTTGGGATTTCGCGAAATGAATCATCCGCTTTTGTCGAGCGCATCCTAGACGAAGTCGCGGTCACTCTTGAAAAAGGGGAGACGGTGAAGATTTCGTCCTTCGGAACTTTTTCTGTGCGCGATAAAAAGCTGCGTATGGGCCGCAACCCGAAAACCGGTGAGGAAGTTCCGATTGAACCGCGGCGCGTGATTACCTTTCGCGCCTCCCACGTCCTGAAAGACCAGATCAACAATACGCACCGGCAGGCGAATGCCGCCGAATAATAAGCACAGCCAGTAATCAACAAACGCCTTTGCAGACGACCGAAGGCGGCCAGGCCAGGATACTAGGGCAAATGTCAGTGGCGAAGTCCGCCGAAGCTTTCCGCACCATCTCTGAAGCCGCCAAGGAATTGGATGTGCCGCAACACGTCTTGCGGCATTGGGAGGAAGTGTTCGGCCAGGTGCGCCCGATGAGGCGCGCCGGCGGACGGCGCTATTACCGCCCGCTCGACATTGATCTGTTACGCGGCATTCGCGTTCTGCTTTACGATCAGCGCTACACGACCAAGGGCGTCCAGAAAATTTTCAAGGACGAGGGCGTCAAATATGTCTCTGAGCTGGGCCGGCGCGTTGCGGCGGGTGAGCCGGTGGATGTGCGGCCCGTTCTCGATGAGGACGAGAACGGCGCCGGCGAGGAATTGCTGGAGCTTGGCGCAGCGGATGCCTATAACGCGCCGTCGCTGACGCCGGAGGTGCGGCGGACCCTGAAAGCACTGCTATCTCGTCTCGAAACCGTTCAGCACGCGCTGGACGAAGCGGCGCTGGCGCTTGAAGCCGTCGAGGCCGCTGGCGAAAAGCGGAATTAGCGCGAATTGCCGCCGGCGCCTTTGATTTTTGCATGAATTCGCAGAAAAACGTTTCCTCTCAATTCCCATCATGCTTATAAGTCCGCTCGCGGCGGCCAGCCCCGCCGCTAGGGTCGGAGCGTAGCGCAGCCTGGTAGCGCACTTGACTGGGGGTCAAGGGGTCGTGGGTTCAAATCCCGCCGCTCCGACCATTTTAAAAGTTTCACGAAGTCAATCGACCAGCATCCTATGGAAGCTGCATCTACAACAGCAAAATTGCATCTTGCTTTTCGCCGCGTTTGGTAAATGCGTCGCTAATCATGAATGCTTGGAAATCGGTGTTTTCATTTAAGACTTCAGTGGGAAATCCCGTGTGAAGGAGGCGTCGTCACACTGTCGAGGGTTATCCTTCATGTCATGTCGCCGTCAAAAAACTTGCGGGCGCCGCAAGACGCCCGGTACGCTTTTCGCGCTTGCCGGATTTTTCGGCGCAAGCGCACCGACGACGGCTTCTGCGGATATCCTCCAGGATCTCTATGAATTGCGGATGGCGTGTGAAACCGGCGATGGCGACGCCTGCTATACGCTCGGCGGCGCCTACAAGACAAAAACGGATTTGTGGGGGCAGCCGGTTCGCGGCGAAGGCGTGAAGCGCGATGATCGGCGTGCGGCCTATTATTTTCGCCAGTCCTGTACGCTGAAGGTCGCAGAAGGCTGTAATGCGCTCGGCCGCATGTATG
>JBCBSY010000281.1:0-3513 GCA_039818925.1 Pseudomonadota bacterium
CGAAATAGGCGCTTGCCTGCGCGGCCCGCGCCTTGCGGGTTTGTTCAAAGCGCTCGCCATCGCGGGCGACAATACGGTCGCCTGATGCGGCAATCGCCTTGGCCGCTGCGATCACCGCCTGACGGGCGGCATCGCCCGCTCCCGCTGGCGTCGCGCGATAGAACATCCACGCGCCTTCGCGATGACGTTCGGCAAGACCGGCGTCCGCAAGGATCTTGAGGTGTCGGCTGACCCGGGGCTGGCTCTGGCCGAGAATGGCTGTAATTTCGCTCACCGTCAGCTCGCCGCGGATCAAAAGCACCATGATCCGCATCCGCGTTTCTTCACCAATCGCACGAAAAATGTTCAAAGCGGCGTCGAGCGCCATGGGCTGCCTTCCCGAGAATCACGAACAACGCCTTGAAATATAAAGATATCTTTATGCATACGAAAGGCCCGCGGCAAATAGCGATGACGGGCCCGGAACCCTTTCTGATTGTTGATTGTTCGGGGATGCGAAAGCCCTATATGCTACTGTCTGAAGCCAGATATGAAGCCAAGGGCCAGAGGGGGCCGCCACTTTTATGAAGTTATTCGCCCTGATTGCCGCGTCGAGCCTCGCCCTCGCCGCTCATGCGCAAGCGGCGCAATTAACAGGTTCCGGCGACCCCGAAGTTCTCGCAGAGGAGCTTGGCGACGCCCCGGTGGAGGATGCGTCCGTTGCGGAAGCTGATCCATGGGAGGGTTTCAACCGGAAGATGTTCGCCGTCAACGACACGCTGGACCGCAGCCTCATTGTACCGGCGGCGAAGGCCTACCGCGCTGTGACACACAAGAAGCAGCGCAAGGGCCTGCGCAATTTCATCGCCAATCTGCGGACCCCGGTAATCCTTGTGAACGATATTCTCCAGGGTGAATTTGGTCGCGCCGGCAAGACAACGAGCCGTTTCGTGATCAACTCTACCGTTGGCTTTGGCGGGATGGGCGACCCGGCCGAACGGCTCGGCATCGAACAGCATTCAGAAGATTTCGGCCAGACGCTCGCCGTCTGGGGCGTGTCTTCCGGACCTTATGTGGTGCTGCCCTTTTTCGGGCCCAGCACTGTCCGTGACGGTTTTGGCGCGGCGGTCGATATCGCTGCCGATCCGGCCATCTGGATCCGAACGGAGCCGGCTCAATACTTCCGTTATTCGCGCACCGGCGTTGGCCTTTTGTCCTCGCGCGAACCGCTGATCGAACCCCTGGCGGATATCAAGGCGGACTCGCTTGATTATTACGCCTCGATCCGCAGTTTTTACCTGCAAAGCCGCCAGCGGGAAATTTTGAACGGACGAACGAATTTCGACGACCTGCCGGACATTGGCGAGTTCGAGGAATTCGACGAGCTAGAATAGACCCTCAACCGCCAAGCCTTTGATCGGAGACAAAGCGATGCCCGCTATCACTCGCCGCCTTGCCATGCGTCTTGCGCTCCGGCTGACCGCCGCCAGTGCCGCTATCGCTGCTTTCGCCGCAACGCCCGCCGCCGCTGATGAGGCCGCCGAACAATATGTGCAATCGATCCTTGATGAAGCCGCGCCGATGTTGCAGAGCGGCGACCAGAACGCGATGCTGGATGCGGTTGCGCAGATGGTCGACAAATATGTGGACATGCGCCGCATTGGTCGGTTCGTGCTCGGCCAATATGCGCGGCAGATGACCGATGCCCAGGCGGCGGAGTATTATCCGCTGTTTGAACGCTACGCGACGCAAGTCTACCAGAACTCGCTTTCGAATTATGCGGGCGAGCCCCTGGCGGTGACCGGATCGGTGGACCGCTCCGAGCGCGACATCATCGTCAACTCCAAATTGGTCAACCCGGAACCGGGCAGCGCTTTCGCCAATGCGGTCATTCACTGGCGCGTCTATCACAGCCGCGACGGCGCGCTAAGTGTTGTCGACGCCGGCGCCGACAATGTCTGGCTGGCGATTGAGCAACGCAGCCAGTTCACCTCGATCATCGCCAATAATGGCGGCGGCGAACGCGGCATTGACGCATTGATCGCGGAAATCCGGGCAAGAGTGGGTTAAGGCGCTTACACGCATAACTACCAATGATATCGCAGTTAGCGCTCAAAAAAGCCGCCCCTGGGGGCGGCTTTTGACGCTTAGCAAACCTGCTGGTTCTTACGAAGAATAATATTCCACGACCAGGTTGGGTTCCATGGTGCACTGATAAGGAACCTCAGCGAACTCAGGCACTCGCATATAGGTTGCGGCCATCTTTTTGGGATCAACCTCGATATAATCCGGGATATCGCGCTCGGCGCTTTGCAGGGCCTCCAGGACGAGCGCCATATTCTTGGATTTTTCTTTAATTTCAATAACATCGCCAGGCTTTAGCCGGACGGATGGAATGTTGGTGCGAACGCCGTTCAGCTTGACATGGCCGTGATTGACGAACTGGCGGGCCGCGAACACAGTCGGCACGAATTTGGCGCGATAGACGATGGCGTCGAGGCGGCTTTCAAGCAGCCCGATCAACAGCTCGGCGGTGTTGCCGCGACGGCGGACCGCCTCGTTGTAGATCCGCTCGAAGTGCTTTTCAGAGATATTGCCGTAATAACCCTTGAGCTTCTGCTTGGCCATGAGCTGCAGGCCGAAGTCAGACAGTTTGCCCTTACGGCGCTGGCCATGCATGCCGGGGCCGTAATCGCGTTTGTTGATGGGAGATTTTGGCCGGCCCCAGACGTTTTCGCCGACCCGGCGGTCAAGCTTGTGCTTGGCGCTGATGCGCTTTGACATAAGTCCTCACTTTTCGGCGCGGTCCGGCGCGCAGGGCCCATCCCTGGCGCAATTTCAACGGCGGTCCACGCGCCACCCGTTAGAAGCGGCGGGCAATACCGGCCTCAAGGCGGCCTGTCAATGCACCGCAGCATCATTGGCGGGATCTTGAGGCCGGAAAGAGAAAACCCGCCAAAAGGCGGGCTTTCATTACCTAAAAAATCGATATGTCGGCCGACCTGCCTTTTCAGGCGGCTTTCCGGCGCCTGGACGCGAAACCAAGACCGCCAAGCCCGGCAATCATGACGCGCGCTGCGCAAGAAAAGCGGCGGCGCACTTAACTGACGCTTGCAGAAACCGGTTGCGTCCTTTCTTCGCGCCGAATCTCATATTCGGAAAAATCGGGATGCTTCATATCCTTTAGAAACCGGCGCACCGAATGCGGATAGAGCGTGTAGTTCCGGCCCTTTTCATCAACATACCAGGCGCCACACTGCGCCGCCCAGACGCGTTCATGAAGGTCATGTTGAATCGCCTTGTCGTAGTTTTGGGCGGCGTCCTGGCGCGGTTTGATCAGCGCTTCTTCGCCCGCCATCTTGATAAGGTCGATAACGTAATTGACTTGCGCTTCAATCATCAAAATCACCGAGTTATGGCCGAGCCCTGAATTTGGCCCCAAGAGCAAAAAGAAGTTCGGAAAACCAGGCGCCGCAATGGTGCGATGCGCGGCGATGCCATTGCTCCAGGCGTCACGCAAGGTTTCTCCTGACG
>JBCBSY010000282.1:0-3506 GCA_039818925.1 Pseudomonadota bacterium
CGAGGCTGCAAAAAAAGAGTATGAGACCGGTTTTTACTCCGGCAGCCCCGGCCCCGGCGCCGTTCATAACTCGCTTGTCATGATCCATTCGCGCATGACGGGCCTGGAGGCCGAAGCAAACGCCTTTCTTGATAACGTCGAGGCTTTGAGTGAAAGCGCCAAGGGCCGCCTTGAGCGCATTCGCCAGATCGCCAATTCCGGAAAAGCCTTAGAAAGACGCACGCGCGATATAGCCAAGGAATCCGACGCGCTGCGTTTGGAACTGGCGCAGATGGACAGTCGCAATCTGTCCGAATCCATCTCGCGCACTATTCAAGCCTTGCCGGGCGAAATCGACATGCAAACGGTGCTTTCGGCCAACAGCGCGACGGCGCGGCGGCAACGAGCAAGTCTTGATAAACTCCGCGCAGAAATCTCGCGCACTGCGCTTGCGCTCCGTGAGTTTGTATCCGCCTCTTCAGCCGAACCGGCCGCGCGCATGGCCGCATTTGAGAAAATGACGCCGGGCCGTGCGGTCCAGGTTTACTGGCAGAACTTTACTCCGTTCTGGGCCGGCGGCATTGCTCTCGATATCGCGCCGCTGGCTGTCGTCATTTATCTGATGATCGGCCTGCTCTCCAAAAATTCCGGCCAGATTGCGCAAGGCTTGCTCGGCAATATGACGCTGATAGAGCTTATCCGCGCCAAGGCTGGCGAAGATGCGTTGCGGCGCGCCGGAATTGATCCGCAAAGCCTGCAGTCGCTGCAGGACGGCATTTTTGGGCGGGATAAATCAAACACCGGCGATGACGAGGAGGACGCGTGATGCTGAGCCTCGTTTTCGATGCGGTTAAAGGCGCAAAACCGGTCTGGGTTTACGCCGCGCTTAGCGTCATATGGGTTTTATTCCTTATTCTGCTTGATCTCGGGGTTTTTGTTGTCAGCGGCAAGAACGCCGGATCACCGGCGCGCGAGGAATCGGAAGTCGTTTCTTCTTCACAAACAGGATGCCTCGATATCGATGGCGTCAAAATCTGTGATTGAGAACGGAGAGTCTTCCATGACCCGCATTCGCGAAATTACCTGCGCGCTTTTCCTCTCACTGTCGACCCCTGTCGAAGCCGCATCGGCAGAAGACGATTCTGATCCGGAACGTATCGTATCCGGACCAAGAATTTGCGCGCTTGGCGGCAGCCCGCGCTTTAGCGGCGTGAGCAACATTGGGCCGCCAAGCCCGGAAGCAGTGAAACTCGTGCGCTCAATTACAGACAAGGTTGGTATTGGCGCCAATTTCGAAGTGCTTGCCGGCGATTTTTCCAGGCCGTGGCGCGCCTTCGCGACCATCCGGAACAATCAGCGCTATATTGTTTATGACCGCAAAGACTTTTCGTGGAGCAAAGGGCAAGCAAGCTGGGAAGATTTGTGGGTGATGGGTCATGAAGTCGGCCACCATGTCGCGACACATGTTGTTGTGGACGAGTATTCGCAACATGAACAGGAACTCGAAGCAGATCGATTTGGCGGCTACGCGCTTTCTAGGCTCGGGGCACCGCTGAGCGCCGCCCTTGCAATTTATTCCGGCGATCATCCGGGCACGGCCACCCATCCCGGCTCTGCGCGCCGGCGCGCCGCCATCAAAGAAGGCTGGCTGCATGGCGAGGCAATGAAAGCGGCTGAAGGCAGCGGCGTTTGCATCAAAGGCTGGGCGGGCGGCAAACTCAATGTAGACGGATCGATCTGCCGCATCGCACGCACCTGCGATGGATCTCAATCATTGCGGCTTGCCTGTCAGGACTATGACGGCGCGTGGCGCTGGATAAAGTAATATAAATGCCTCACCCGCGCCCGCGCGCCTCATCAGCAAGCGTGCGCAGCTTGGCGGCTTCGCCGTCCAGATCATCAAAGGCAAACGGGTTGAGGAATTGCCGCCCCCAGAAGAGATTGCGATCCACTTCCGAAATCGCTGCCTCTTCGCATATCCCATCCCAGTGCTCGGCAAAGATGCGAATTTGATGCGCGGTGATCTCTAAGGCTTCTTCTTCCGATAAAAGAAAATGATGTGCTGCGCTCAAGCACGCGCTCATGCGGCTCATATTGTTATTGCCGCCAATGAGCATTGCCTGGCTTGCTTCCTGGCCAGCGCGCCCTTGCGGGCAAATGTCGTAGGCCGGCGTCAGGGTGAGCATTTCTCCGCCCCAGAACGCAGCGTGATTGCGCGCATGATCATCCGTGTTGCCGCACAAGATATTGAAAGTGATGCGCCCGTAAAGCTCGCGCAGCGTGTCAGCCGGATCGGTAAAGCGGCGGCGAATAATTTCCGCCAAATCCTGATAGCTGGCATAGCGCGCCATCATTTCATCGAGCGATAAGATGGTGAGCGCCGAGACCATCAGTTTTCGGCTCCAGCCGGCATTGATACGATCACGATCAAAGCGCTCAATTAAAAGAACGTCTTTTCCGGATGCGCTTGTCAGGGACACATCGGCCACATTCAACCCGGCCAGTTTAGCGAGCCGCATAGCGATGAATTCAGCCTTAACGACGCTGTAGAGGTCTTTGGATGCAGAAAACTTGGCGACATACTTTTTATCGCCATCCTCAATCATCGCTTTGGGGCGCGCGCCGCCGATGGAACTGCCATGATGCAGGGCCTGTTCAAGCTCCGGGGTCAGAGGGATGCCTTTTTCAACACGCTCGGCGGCCTGGATGAGCTCTTCCAGACTTGCGTTCTTGGGTGAGCGCGGAATGTATTCGGTTGGCGAGCGCTGAAAATCGAGCGCGCCGATGCGGTCCGATCCGGACTCCAGTAAAAAACCAAGTTCGGAAAGCTCGGCTTCATCAATTGCCTTGCCCTTGACGCCAAACTTCCGGTTTAGAATTACGCGCCGTCCCCACGCATCGGGCGCGGCGTCGCGAATGCTGCTCGGCATTGTCAGCCCGTCAGGCAATGGCAGCTCGCCTGGGCGAAGCGGCAACTCCGGCAGATAAATCGGAATGGCGTTATCCCGCTCCAGATAGGATTTACCGTAATTGAAGATCAGTAATTGCGGACTGCCGACAGCATGCAGACGGCCGGCGACAACCGGCTCGGTTTCACCGGGCAGCCATATCCATACAAAGGCTTCTTCGTAAGCATCAGAACTCATCGCGCACGCCCTTTGTGGATTTGTGGATATGCTTCGGCAGTAGCGCGATCTTGTCTTCGGTCCGCTCAATCTGCATGGTCAGGCGCCCGTCGTCGGCATCAAACAGATTGACGCCAACGATTGTTGCCGCCTCAAAGACAATGCCGATTTCGACTTTCGGATCGCCGCGCTCAATGCGCTGAAGGGTTTTCCTTGAAACGCCAGTGCGCTCAGCCAGCTCTTCAGCCGTAAGCTTTCGTTCCTTGCGCCCAAGACGGATCAGCCGGCCCAAAAGCAGGGCGGCTTCGGTTGTGTGCTTGGAATATGTGCGCTTTTGAATTCTGGGCATTTCACGCTCAAATGGTTCATCTATTACCCATATCACCCTGATACGGGTCATCT
>JBCBSY010000283.1:0-3503 GCA_039818925.1 Pseudomonadota bacterium
CTTGTCGACTGGCACCCCGGTCCAACGCGAAACCACCGCGGCGATGTTCTGATCGTCCACAACTTCCTGAACCAGACTGCGGGCGTCGTTATCCTGCGCCGCTTCCGCTTCGGAGAGCTGTTTTTCCAGCGCGGGAATTTCACCGTATTTCAACTCCGATGCGCGGCCGAGATCGCCGCGCCGCTCCGCATCGGCCAGTTGCTGGCGGGCATGGTCCAGCGCCTCTTTGACTTTAGTGGCGGAGGCAAGGCTGTCCTTTTCTGCACGCCAACGCGCTGTTAGGTCCGCCGATTTCTGTTCAAGCTCCGAGAGTTCCTTATCGAGTTTTTCAAGCCGATCCCTCGACGCCTGATCGTCTTCCTTTTTTAACGCTTCGCGCTCGATCTTCATCTGGATGATGCGGCGGTCAAGCTCGTCAAGCTCTTCCGGTTTGGAATCGACCTCCATGCGCAGCCGCGATGCGGCCTCGTCAACAAGGTCAATGGCTTTGTCGGGCAGAAAACGGTCCGTAATGTAACGATTAGACAGAGTCGCAGCCGCGACAATCGCGCTGTCGGAAATCCGCACGCCGTGATGCAGCTCATATTTTTCCTTAAGGCCGCGCAAGATTGAAACTGTATCTTCGACGGTCGGTTCATCCACAAACACCGCCTGGAAACGCCGGGCAAGCGCCGCATCCTTTTCGACATATTTGCGGTATTCATCCAGCGTCGTGGCGCCAACGCAGTGAAGTTCGCCGCGCGCCAGGGCAGGCTTGAGAAGGTTTGAAGCGTCCATGGCGCCATCTGTTTTTCCCGCGCCCACCAGGGTGTGCATCTCGTCGATGAACAAGATGATCTGGCCGTCCGCACTGGTGACTTCCTGCAGAACTGCTTTTAGCCGCTCCTCAAATTCGCCGCGATATTTCGCGCCGGCAATCAGCGCGCCCATATCGAGCGCCAGAAGGCTCTTGTCTTTCAGGCTTTCCGGCACGTCGCCATTGATAATGCGCAAGGCGAGCCCTTCGGCGATGGCTGTCTTGCCGACGCCAGGCTCGCCGATCAGTACAGGATTGTTCTTGGTGCGGCGGGAGAGAACCTGCATCGTCCGGCGGATTTCTTCATCGCGCCCAATAACCGGATCGAGCTTGCCGTCGCGCGCCGCTTCGGTCAGGTCGCGCGCATATCGCTTCAGCGCATCATAGGCCTGTTCCGCCGACGCGGTGTCGGCGGTGCGACCTTTGCGGATGTCGTTAATCGCCTGATTGAGGCTCGTCGCCGTGACGCCGGAGTCCTTCAGGATTTTCGACGTGCCCGCGCCGGTTTCCACCGCCAGCGCTGTCAGCAAGCGCTCGGCGGTAACGAATTTGTCGCCGGCTTTCTTGCCGATCTCTTCTGCCGCGCCAAACACTTTCGCCGTCGGCGCCGCCATGTAAATCTGGCCGCCGCCGCCCTGCACCTGCGGCAGTTTCGAAAGCGCTTCATCTGTGAGCTGCAGCGCTTTTTCAGGCTGTCCGCCAGCGGCGCGAATCAGGTTCGCAGCAAGGCCCTCCTGATCGTCCAGAAGCGCCTTTAAAACATGTTCCGGCGTGAATTGCTGATGACCGTCCCGGAGCGCAATGGTCTGGGCGGCCTGAATGAGACCGCGAGCGCGGTCGGTATAGTTTTCAAATTGCATCTCGACCTCGATTTGAGCGTCAAAAGGTTAATAAGCGTCCCGATACGGCGGCGCTGAACTTGTTATGGAAATGGGGACTCCATGTCTCGGTTCAAGGTCCTTGACCGACGCTTTTGACATGCGGGCGCGTTACTTTTTACCATGAAGTTCTCCCTTGGCTAACCCGACCCAGACCACATGGGCGCCCGGGCTTTGCGACCGTCGCGAGGGGCCTCCGGCATATTTGGAAATCAGAGCTTTGAGCTCAGCTTTGAACGCTGTTTTCTCAGCCTTGGTTAGCGACAACTGGGTACAGATCCTGAACGCCCCTGCATCCGTCGGATCAGTATCAGGTTGAATGTAACGCCGCCCTTCCTCATCAACGCCAATAACAGTCGTACTCGTGGATTCATCGATAGCTGCAAAAATCTGCTCAACGACTTCTCTTTCCGGGAGCTTTTGCAAGATGCCCGCAAGAATGAATTCCCTTGCAACAGCCTGGTACTTCTTTATGGCCCGGCCTTTCCGAGCTTGCACCTCGACAACGTTCAGCAATCCCGCCTCAACAAGTTTGGTAACCTGATAATGCGCCTTTTCCAGCGTCGCCGAACGCTTCTGCGCGGCTTCTTTCACGGACATTGGTTTTTCTGCAAAATCCAAAACGAGATGGCGCCACCTTGCATCCAGCAAAAGGGCGCGCTGTTTTTCGTCTTTGACTTCCCGTTTTCTACTCAATTTTTCCATTTGATTTCAAAGTAGCTCTGAACCTAGAGGTTATCACACCGCGCTTTCTAAGGGAGCAGTAACGTGAAACCTTTTGGTCCGTCCTCAACATTATTCGCTCTCATCCCAGCGATGATCGGTTGCTCCAGCACCGCTGCTTTAGCAGACGCTGACCGAGGGCTGAAAACCTGCCTTGCCGAAGTCATCGAACAATCAAATTTTCATGGCGTCGCCGCCATCGGCGACAAAAACGAAATACGCGCCACGTTCGCGATTGATCGAGAAAACGGTGAAACTGGTACATTCACCATTGAGACCCGGTTCAATGTCGGATCCATGTATAAAATGATCACCGCGGTCGCCATTGGGCAATTGGTTGATGCCGGGTTGTTTGAGTTTTCCGACACCCTTGGCGACCATATGAGCGATATCCCGGATTCATTTAAATCGATAACTGTCGAACAGCTGCTTACGCATACGGCCGGAACCGGAAATTATCGAACCCCGTCAAACATGCAAGCAGTTGCAAGCCATAAATCAGTCGATGATTTGTTGCCCTTGGTTTTTGAGCAGGATCCGCAGGAAGCAGACGGATTTGCATATTCCAACTCGGGATTTATTGTCCTGGCTGCGCTCATAGAAGCAATCACCGATGAGCGCTACGAGATTTACACACAGACAAATATTCTGGATGAGGCTGGCATGAAGCACACAGGCCTGATGCGGGATCAGGAAACCGCGAAAAATTATACACGCCTTTCCCCAGGCGCATCACCTGGCCAAACACAACCCTCCCCTGATGCACACTTACGCGAATCAGCCTTTAGCCCGCCCAGGGGAATGCCTGCTGGAGGCGGCTACAGCACAGCGGGTGATTTGTATCGCTTTGCGCGCGCGCTGGAAAACAATGTGCTGCTTAGTGCGGAAACCCACAAAGTCATGACCGATAGCAAAATCCTCATTCGAGACGGCAGGGGTGGTCCGGTACACTATGGCTATGGATTTATCCTGCGCGAAAACGGCGAACTATACGGGCATGGCGGCGGCGCCCCTGGCATCAATGGCGAGCTGTTGATCCATACTGATGATGATTGGATTGTTTCCACACTTACGAATATTGATCCGCCCACCGCGAGTCGTACCAG
>JBCBSY010000284.1:0-3487 GCA_039818925.1 Pseudomonadota bacterium
GGACCAATCCGCGCCGCCGTCTTGCGGACATTCTTTAAAGCTCGGTTCAGCGCTTTCTCCGCAAAAACGCCAACCGGCGCCTCCATAAAGTCACTCGCCTCCGTCCGCCAGGATTGCACGGTCGCCGCATATGTTAAATCCATCAGGAAGTGCGAAAAATCGCGCCCGTTGACTACCGTCGTCGCCTGCATCCATGCGTGGGCGCGCTTTGCTTCGGCGCGCGCCTTCAAAGCGCGCAAAGACTGTGCGGCAGCGCCATCTTTCATGGCGGCTCGTATTGTTTCGTCCAGAAAGACGTCCCAATCCCGCGCCGGGCCCAGCGCCGAGGCGATCAGTTTCGCCCGCGCCGCAAGCGTCGTGATCTCAGACGATTTCAGATAACGCCGGTAGATCCGCTCAACCGCGCGCAACCGCCTCAGGGCGACGCGCATCTGATGCACCCCCTCCGCCATGCGCAAATCAAGAATCGCCGACTGTAGCGACGCTATTCGGGCAACACTGTCGCCAAGCGCCGCTGCAAGAACATCAGCGGCCGTCATATCGGCGTCGATGTTGAGCCTGTTGTTTTTACCTATGGAAGCGGCGCTGTTCTTTAGCGCCAGCGCTTTTTCGAGCTTACTCCCTACCGCAGACCGCAGCGACGCGTTGTCGATCAACAGCTTTGCAAACTCGAACAGGGAGGCTCGCGGACCAGACAATAACTCCAGTTCGACTTCGGCCAAAGGCCCTGAAAGCGCGCTGCCGTTTTCATCCCGGGACTCAACGCGGCCATGATCAATCGCGAGTTCAATCTGAGCGCCCTTGAACCAGACCTCGCTTCGCCAGCGATCAACCATGGTTCCGGCGACCGGCGCCAACGCCTCTGCGGTCTCCGCGATCAGGGCGTCAATCGCGTCATCACCACAGGGCGCAGGAAACGCAGCAGCGTCTGTAATGCCCGTTTCATATTCCCGGCGCGCGGCGGGGTCAGCGCCCTTTTGTTTCACCGCCTGAATATAGGCCGCCCCCTCCTCTCGCAGCCGCAGGCTGAGACCGCGAGCCGCGAGCGCGCTATCGGGCGTGTCGAAATAGGTTGAGGTCAGCCTTTCCCAGGCGCCGCCATGCGGCGCGACAGCGGATACGAAACTGCTCTCAGGAAGCGATGCGATTTCAGCCGGAGCGCCGGTGAATTTCAGCTCAAACTCAATGGAGCCGGTCTCCATGACTGGCCAATCCCCCATACTCAACTGCCTCGCTCAGTTTAATGGACCTTGGCCTCAATGACCATTCCCGGCCCTACCCGTCCCGCTTTACCGCAAGTCTCAAGGCCTCCTGCGGGTCAATCCGGCCGTCATAAAGCGCCCGCCCGATAATCACGCCCTCAATGTTGTCATGCGCGGTTTTCAAGGCCTCGATATCCCTAATCGAAGCCACCCCGCCGGATGCGATCACGGGTATGGCCGACACCTCCGCCAGCGCAACCGTCGCCTCCACATTGACTCCGGCGAGCGCGCCGTCACGGCTGATATCTGTGTACACCACTGCAGCAACGCCCTGATCTGCATAGCTTTTTACCAGTTCCGCCGGGCTTGTTTCGGTATCGCCGTCCCATCCGTCAGTTTTCACACGTCCGTCCCGGGCGTCCACGCCCAAAACGATCTGGCCAGGATAGGCGCGACACGCCGCGGCGACGAATTCCGGGTCATTCACCGCAGCCGTACCGAGGATCACTCTGGCCATACCCATGCCGAGCCAGCGCTCAATGGCGGCCATATCGCGTACGCCGCCGCCAAGTTGCGTCTTTAGGCCGATACGCTTGAGGATCGTCTCCACCGCAGCGCCGTTTCGCGTCTTGCCCGCGAAGGCGCCATCCAGATCCACAATGTGAACCCAGGCAAAGCCCGCCTTCTCAAATTCTGCGGCCTGAGATGCTGGGTCTGAATTATAGACTTGGGATTCTTGCATGCGGCCCTGAAAAAGGCGGACGCATTCGCCGCCTTTCAGGTCAATCGCCGGATAGAGCGTGAGTGGCTTGGTCATTAAGGCGTCCACCGTAAAAACTGCCCGAGAAAGGCGAGACCGGCCGCCTGCGACTTTTCCGGGTGGAATTGCGCGCCGACCAGATTGTCCCGGCCGATCAACGCCGCGACCGTCGTTGCATGATCCGTAACGCCATAAATCACCGCGTCATTTTCGGGAACAAAATGAAAGCTGTGGGCGAAGTAGAAAGCCTCGTCATCAAGCCTGTCAAAGACGGGATGCGGGCTTAAAGCTTTCACACTGTTCCAGCCCATATGCGGTGCGCGAAACTGCGCCGAGTGGGAGAGGGGGACGACCTCGCCCGGCAGCCAGCCGAGACCGTCATGGGTTCCAAATTCCAGTCCGCGGCTGGCCAGAAGCTGCATGCCGACGCAAATCCCAAGAAATGGCCGGCCTTCTACCAGGGCGGCATGTTCGATCGCCTCCAAAACGCCGCTGCGTCCGGAAAGGCCCGCCATGCAGGCGGCGAAGGCGCCAACACCGGGTAGGATCAGCCGGTCTGCGCGCCCAATGACGTCTGGATCGTCGCTCACCACCACATGGCGGGCGAGACCCGATTCCCGAGCGGCACGCTCGACCGCTTTCTCAACGGATCTGAGATTGCCCGAGCCGTAATCGATAATTGCCAGAGTTTCGGCCATGGCGGGCTTTTAGCCGCCGCGCGCGAAGGGGCAAGGGGTAACGGCAAGTCACGCCATTGAAACAGAAAAAAGCGCGCCAATGATAAAGGCTGGCGCGCCATTCAGAGGGCTTTGGCCGCGTTAGGCCTCCGGGAAGCAGGCCGCAATGGCTTCCTTCGCTGAGTCGCTTAAGCCTTCGATATCAGCTTGGCTCGCGACCGCGAGCAGCTCCTGGGTGGCGCTGCTGTCCGCCGTTTCCGCAAGACAGGCGCACCCTGACGGATCGCCGCCGTTTTCAGTGACATAGTCAGTGCAATGGGCTTCCAGGTCGTTCGCCAGCGCCGGCGCAAAAGACAAACCGGCAGCGGTCCCAACGGAGGCCAATGCCATACCAATTTTCTTCATATTCGTTTCCTTCCTTACGCTCTTATCGGGTGCATTTGTTCATGGCGGTCTTCGCCGCGTCAGAAGCGGCTTCGTAGCGCGCCGCTGGATCGGCGATTTCGCCAAGCTCCGCAAATTCATCTACAAGATCGTTGGCGATGATTTCTTCCTCAAGGCAAGCGCAACCGGACGCGTCTCGGCCTTCCGCCTCCAGCGTGGCGACACAAGCATCCGCCCATTCCCCGGCAATACTCGCCGACATCATGGCGCCCAACGCGGCGGCGCCGACAATCATTTTCTTCAACATCTTCAGTATTTCCTGTTGCTCTAAGACGCCCTCAGGGCCCCGCACCGGCAAGACGCCGGCATTAAGGAACGATACGCAACATTCGGCGCCGAATGACGCCCCCGGTCCTCGCGCGATGAGAGCGCGAAGCGAACCCAAGGTCAACGGATCATTGCAA
>JBCBSY010000285.1:0-3470 GCA_039818925.1 Pseudomonadota bacterium
ATGTCCACCATTCGTGGCGCCTCGATTCCGGGCGGATCAGTTTTTCGGCGGCAAGGGAAAAAAGCCGCTGACCCGTTTTTTATAGGCGGCGTATTCCGGGTACTTTTTGACCATGTGCTTCTCCGTCAGGGATTTGCCTGAAACCCGAACCAAAAAGAATGCCATAACGGCCGGAGAGGCGAGCGCCCAAAAGCCATAAGGGCTTTCCAGCGCGATAACCGTAAGCCCCGTCCAGGCCATGGCGTCGCCGAAATAATTTGGATGGCGCGTCCAGGCCCATAGGCCGCTGGTCATTAGTTTTCCTTCGTTGGCTGGGTTGGCCTTGAAGCGGCGCAATTGCCAATCGCCGACCGCCTCGAAAGCAAGACCGACAAGAAACAGCGCGACCCCGAATATTGCGACAACGCCAAATCCGCCGCCGCCAAATTGACCAAGCTGAACCGGCAGCGACACGAACCAGGCGACCAGACCTTGCAACCAGAACACATTTGGCAGCGACCAACGCGCCATCGCTGCATCTGACTTTTGCGCCGCACGCATTCTTTGATAGCGGTAGTCCTCTCCGTGACCCAGATTACGCTGCGCCAGATAGATACCGAGCCGCGCAGCCCACAAACATACCAGCAGCGTCAAGACAGCTGCGCGCGGGTCTGCGCCGTCGAAACGAAAGAAGGTGAGTACTGCCGGCAGGGCGCAGGCTGGCCCCCAAAAGATATCGACGATGCTCGCATCTTTTATGCGTATGCTGATGAACCACAATCCGGTCATAAGGAAAAGCAGAACGACCAGGTTTGAAAGAATCAGAAAGAATAAATCGAAAGCTGTCATTGTCTCGCTAAATCACTAATTGCGCCGTTGCTGAACCCTGGCTAGCACTACTCATTCGGCGGCGACCGCTCAACAATCCCGGAAGACAGGTTGTGTCGCCTTGACGACAATTCGCAGCAAAGCATAAAAATCCATGACTGGGCGCGTACGCGGCGATTGCGGGCTGCATTTGAACGGCGCTGCGGGCTGTGATAGCGTGATATCACCGGACGAAGTTGCGTACTCTCATTTGGTTGGCTGAAGGGGGCCAGGATGAAAGTGCTTGTGTTTGCCGCCGCGGGGGCTGTGCTTTTCGGCGTATCGAAAATAGATGTCACGATTGCGCCCGATATTCATGCAGGCGCGCAACGCTGCAACGAAAGCCTTTCCGATGCGGAAAACCCGGTGACGGTGCTCGGTGCCTTCGCCTGCGAGCTGCAGGCGCTTATGCCCTATGACAGCTTGTCGTGCCTGATCTCTAACACGCGGCTATCTTGGAATCGTCCGAACGACAACGCCCCAGAGGGCCAGGCGGTTGATAACGAAGAATCAGAAACCGACACTTCAGTTTGAGCGGCCTACGTTTGGCTCAAAAAGTGATAAAAGTCTTATGATTCAATAGATGGAGGAAATTGGTGGAGCTAGGCGGAATCGAACCGCCGACCTCTTGCATGCCATGCAAGCGCTCTCCCAACTGAGCTATAGCCCCATCACAGTCAAGGGACGCGTTGGGCGCGTCCGTTTGCGATCAGTCACAGGGACAATAGCTTGATGCGGCCCCTGTGAGCGGCGGAACCTAGCGAGCCGATTCCGCCGATGCAAGGTTAAAAACTAATCGTCGTCGCCGGCCGGTTTTACGATGCCGGTGACGTCGTCATCATCGTCATCGAGCAGACTATCGTCATCTTCCTCGTCATCATCGTCCAAATCGACGTCGATATCGCCGATGCCGGCCAGTTCATCATCCTCGTCGTCATCATTGTCTTCATCAAGCGCCGGGCGACGATTGGATTTCGCTGCGCGTTTTTCTTCTTCCGCTTTTTCCAGCGAGGTTTCCTTTTCCGAAGCCTTCTTCTCGGCCTCTTGGGTCTCCTCTTCATCGTCTTTGCGCGTGCGGCGTGGCTTCAGAAGGGCTTCCGGAATGAATTCATGGCCGCATTTCGGACAATGCGCGGGCTCTTTGTTCAGGTCGTAAAACCGTGCGCCGCATTCCGGGCAATCGCGTTTCACGCCAAGTTCTGGTTTGCTCATGGGGCGTCTTCCGTGTGGGAAATGTCATCTGAAAGCCGTCCTGTTGCCATGCCAGAAGGCGACTGTCAAAAGGATTGCGCCGGTATCCGGCAATGTAGCCAAGAGGCGGGAGCCCTATGACGTCGAGCGGCGCGCGTGATGCGAACCTGGCGAAAACCAAAGCGCGAGCCCGGCGAACGGGTCCGTTGACCGGGGCTGCGCCCGCGCCCGGGGATAAGTCCATATCTCACCGCGCCTTGATTCTGGCGGCGCTCGCGCGGGGAGAAAGCCGCATCACAGGTCTTTTGGAAGCCGATGACGTTTTGCGAACGGCGGCGGCTGTGCGGGCGCTGGGCGCTGAGGTAGAGCGCGACGGGCAAGCCTGGCGGGTCGTCGGCGCGCCATGGGCGACACCGGAAAAACCGCTTTATCTTGGAAATTCGGGCACCGGGGTTCGATTGCTGATGGGCGCGGTTGCGGGCTCGGTTGCAGGCGGGGGCGTTTCGGCGGCGTTTGACGGCGACGCCTCTTTGCGCGCCCGGCCAATGGGGCGTGTCCTCGAACCATTGCGGATGATGGGCGTTGACGCGACGTCGTCGCAAGGGCGCCTGCCAGTGGAAATCGCCGCCGCAGCAGGCCTGTCCTCAATCAGTGTCAAGCTTGCGACGCCCTCGGCGCAACTGAAATCCGCGATCCTGCTTGCGGCGTTGGGGGCGGACGGAAAGACGCGAATTCACGAGCCTCAATTGTGCCGCGATCATACCGAGCGCATGCTGACAGCATTCGGCTGCGCCTTATCCACGGAGCCGGACGGGGAGGGCGGCCGCTTTATCGAGATCGCCGGGGGTCAGCAGTTGAATGCGTGCAATCTGTCGGTTCCGGGCGACCCCTCATCAGCGGCCTTTCCCGTAGCGGCGGCGCTTATCGTGCCAAACTCGGAAATTGTTGTACGCGACGTTCTCGTCAATCCCTTGCGCACGGGATTTTATGAAACCCTGCGGGAGATGGGCGCGGATATTTCCTTTGAGAATGAGCGGCTGGCGAACGGCGAGACGGTTGCGGATTTGCGAGCCCGCTATTCGGTTTTGTCCGGTGTTGAAGTGCCGGCCAGCCGCGCGCCATCGATGATTGATGAATACCCAATTCTTGCGGTGGTCGCGGCCCATGCCCATGGCGACACCGCGATAAAGCGTGCCCGTGTCGAGATGAGCAAAACCATAATTATCAGAAATGAGGCGGGCGAGCGTGCCTTTACCGGACGCTGCCGGTCCATCAAGCGCAATAATCATCGAAGGGGTCCCGATCGCCGTATCCATCGGGAGTTCACTTATGCGGAAGCCCGCGCCGATGGCAAGGCGTAATTCTCTCCCGACCTCAAACCGGCTCCATGTCGCCGCCAAGCGCGCGCATTAACTCAAAAAAATCTGGAAAAC